>NZ_VWWM01000069.1:0-36733 GCF_011752945.1 Paraburkholderia sp. Cy-641 | reverse complement strand
TTGCCGGTTGCCGGTTGCCGGTTGCCGGTTGCCGGTTGCCGGTTGCCGGTTGCCGGTTGCCGGTTGCCGGTTGCCGGTTGCCGGTTGCCGGTTGCCGGTTGCCGGTTGCCGGTTGCCGGTTGCCGGTTGCCGGTTGCCGTCAGAGCTTACGCTGTCGGGAAGTTCCCTGTGAAAAATCCGCGCCGGAGCACGCGCCCGCGTGTTTCCACGCCGCTCGCGCGCCCCGGCATCGGGGCCTGATGCCGGCGGCTTAATGCTTGACGTCGGCACCCTCGGCCTGCTCGCCCGCCTGCCCTTCCATGTTCATCTTCATCGCGTTGTTGGCGGTCTGCTTGTCGGCCTTCTGGTTGATCTTCGCGTCGCGCACCTGCTCCTTGTACTGTGTCTTCGCGGCCTTCTGCTGCGCCTTCATTTCCGCCTTCGACGTCTTCTTCGACGCGCGATATTCCGCGTTGGCCTTCGCATCGGCTTCACGCTTCTGCACGAGCGGGTCGGGCGAGCCCGGCGCCGTCAGACGGGTCGGCGGCGGGGCCGGCTCGACGCCCTGGGCGGCGGGCGCATCCGGAGTCGGCAGCGCGCCCTGGACAACAGGGACGGACGGGGCCGGCGGAGCAACGCCAACGGTGCCTTGCGTCTGGATCTGCGCCTGACCGCCGATGCCGGTGGCCGGCTGCGCGGTCTGTGCAACGGCGGCCGTCGCGGCAAAAGCGGTAAGGGCGGTACCGATCAGGAGCAAACGGATCTGGGTCATGGCTAAATCCTCTCTAAAGTGGTCGTGACACGGGCGGACGATCTGACGTCACGATGGCGGGGTATGCCGGATGCCTCGCGTGCCGCGCCCGGTCCTGGGCGTCGCCGGACCAGTTGCCATCAGGTGCGTATCCGGAATCCAGCGGGCTTCACTGCTGAGTTGCACTTTAGGAGTGAAATCCATCCGGTACGACTAGCGTTACGGAACGTTTCACTTTCCGACATCTGCATAACATCTGCTTTCAATTGCTTGCAGGGAGACCGGCGCCCGTCTCACCCGCCGACGGAACCGGCCGCGCCGCCGCCGGCCGCCTGGTGCTCTGCTGGCGGCCGCCGGTTTCCGCTCGCGCCCGCGTTGTGCTTTATGATGCGAACCCCGACCGCCAACCCGCAGCCCCGCAAAGGCGCAAACGTCATGCCCAACCTCAATTTCACGCTCACCGGCGAGTACGTCGAACTGCACAATCTCCTGAAGATAACGGGCCTCGCGGACAGCGGCGGCTCCGCGAAAATGATGGTCGCGGAAGGTGCCGTGACCGTCGACGGTCAGGTCGAAACGCGTAAAACGTGCAAGATCCGCGCGGGCCAGGTCGTGCTGCTCGGCGATACGCGCATTGCGGTTCACGAGGGCTGACGCGGAGCCGAAGCCGCTTGCCGCGGCTCAAAGCCCGCGGCGCGGGGCCGGGGCCGGGGCCGCTGCCACGGTCCGCTTAGGCAATGCATCCGCAGCACCCGCCGCCGCACATCCGGTCCCACCGTCGCAGTCCGGAAATTCACCGGACGG
Source organism: Paraburkholderia sp. Cy-641 (assembly GCF_011752945.1). Taxonomy (NCBI): domain Bacteria; kingdom Pseudomonadati; phylum Pseudomonadota; class Betaproteobacteria; order Burkholderiales; family Burkholderiaceae; genus Paraburkholderia; species Paraburkholderia sp. Cy-641. Next base: position 35,199 of record NZ_VWWM01000069.1, on the reverse strand, counting down.
CACGCACTGGAACCGTGCATCCACCATCGACATTGGCCGGACGAGGCAATAAGCTGTGGGTTTCGACAGGTAAGCGTAAGCGACAGCCCGCGCAACGAACCGCGCCGCCGGCCGCCGCGCCACGAATTGCTCCCCGTTCGTCGCGCCACCGGGCCGCCCGGCGCGCCGTTCCCGACCCGCGCCGCCGCTTTTGCCCGCGCCTCGCTGTCGCCACTTTTCGCCGCCAGGCATTTCATGACCCGCTTTTCATGACCCAATCCGGCTTCGCCCGCGCGGCCTCCCGGCCGCCGACCCTATCCCGCCACGCGGCCGACACCGCGCGGCTCGCCGCGCCGCTCGCCATTGCCCAACTGTCGCAGATGGCAATGAGCGTCACCGATACGATCCTGCTCGGCTCGCTCGGCCCCGACGCGCTCGCCGCCGGCGGCCTCGGCGCGAATCTGTTTTTCGTCGTCGTCACGCTGCTGCAGGGCGTGCTGACCTCGGTCAGCGTCAGCGTCGCGCACGCGCGCGGCGCGCAGGACGACGGCCGCGTGCCGCCTATCTACTGGACCGGTTTCGTGCTGTCGGTGCTGCTCTCGGTGCCGGCGTTCATCCTGCTGTCGTTCGCCTCGCAGATCCTGCTCGCGTTCGGCGAGCCGGGCCTGCTCGCGCACAACGTCGGCGAATATGCGGCGGTGCTGCGCTGGGGCGCGCCCGCGAGCCTGATCGGCGTGGGGCTCATGCGCTCGTTCCTGCCGGCGATCGGCGCGGCGCGGCGGCTGCTGTGGGTGTCGATCGCGAGCGTCGGCGTGAACGGCTTCCTGAACTACGGGCTGATCCACGGCGCCTACGGACTGCCGCGGCTCGGCTTTCTCGGCTCGGCGGCCGCGACCACGATCACCGTCTGGTTGACCGCGCTCGTGCTGATGGCGCTGCTGCATCTGCGGCCGCGTTTCCGGCATTTCGTCGTCGCGACGCGGCCCAGGCTGCCGCTGATGGGCGAGCTGTTCGGCATCGGCTGGCCGGTTGCGATCACCTACGGCGTCGAATCGACCCTCTTCCTCGCGACAGGGCTGATGGTCGGCCTGCTCGGCGAATCGCAGCTGGCCGCGCATCAGATCGCGCTGAACGTCGCCTCGGTCGCGTTCATGGTGCCGCTGTCGATCGGCCAGGCCGCCAACGTGCGGGTCGGCTACTGGGCCGGCGCCGGCCAGCCGCTCGCCGCGCGCCATGCGGGCTTCGTCGCGCTGGCGCTCGGCGTCGGCTTCATGTCGATGTCGGGCCTCGTGCTGATCACCGCGCCGCACTGGATCGTCGGCCTGTATCTGCATCTCGACGACCCCGCCAACGCGCCGACCGTCGCGCTCGCGAGTTCGCTGCTCGGCGTGGCGGCGATCTTCCAGATCGTCGACGGCATGCAGGCGGTCGGCTCGGGCTGCCTGCGCGGCCTGAAGGACACGCGCATCCCGATGATCGCCGCCGCGTTCGGCTACTGGGTGATCGGCTTTCCGACCGGCTATCTGCTCGCGTTTCACGGCGGCCTCGGCGCGCGCGGCTTGTGGTGGGGGCTTGCCGCCGGCCTCGCGAGCGTCGCGCTGCTGATGACGCTGCGCTTTCACCGGCTGAGCCTGCGCCGGCTGCCGGCGGAACCGGCCACGCCGCCGGCGCGGCCGGTCTGAGCGAAATAGCGGAAACCCCCACTCCTGAAGCACTCCCTGCAAACGGTAAAATGGCCGCCTCGGCACGCGCGCGCTTACCCGCGTTCGCGCGTCGCGAGCCACGAGCCGCACACAGGCAGGCGCGCCTCACGAAGGCCTGCGCCGGATTGCGTAGCTGGGGCGCCTACCCTCGCCCACGCGGCCTTCCGCTCGAATGGGCTGCTCGCCACGCGCCGTGCATCGGATCGCACCGGGTTAGCCGCGCGTCGACGATGCCGTGGCCGCGCACCTGCTGTCACCGCTCACCGCTTCACGCGCTCCGGCGCAGCAAAAAAAACGGAACGCCCGCCGCCGGTAGCCGACTCCCCGGCCGATGCCGGCTGCCGGACCCGTCACACCGATTTCTCGCAATAAAAAAACCTGAGGACCCACCGCCATGCTTGCCCGCGTCACCCGCCTGTTCCCGCTCTGGGCCGTGCTCGTTTCGATCGCCGCGTATTTCTCGCCAGCGTCGTTTGCCGGCGTCGCGCCGCACGTCACCACGCTTCTCACGATCATCATGCTGGCGATGGGCGTCACGCTGTCGACGTCCGACTTCCTGCGCGTGTTCACGCGCCCCGCGCCCGTGATCGCCGGCATCGTGCTGCACTACCTCGTGATGCCGCTCGCCGCGTGGGTCATCGCCCGGGTGCTGCGCATGCCGCCCGACCTGACCGCCGGCATGGTGCTGGTCGGCAGCGTCGCGAGCGGCACCGCGTCGAACGTGATGATCTATCTCGCGCGCGGCGACGTCGCGCTGTCGGTCACGATCAGCGCGCTGTCGACGCTCGTCGGCGTGTTCGCGACACCGCTGCTGACGCGTCTTTACGTCGACGCGTCGATCGTCGTCGACGTGCAAGGCATGCTGATGAGCATCCTGCAGATCGTCGCGCTGCCGATCGTCGTCGGGCTCGTCATCAACCATCTGTTCGGCAAGCTCGTGCGCAAGGTCGAGCCGATTCTGCCGCTCGTCTCGATGGTCGCGATCGTGCTGATCATCGGCGCGGTGGTCGGCGGCACGCAGAAGAGCATTGCCTCGGTCGGTCTCGTGGTGATGCTCGGCGTCGTGCTGCATAACGGCATCGGCCTGCTCGGCGGCTACTGGGGCGGCCGGCTGCTCGGTTTCGACGAAGCCGTCTGCCGCACGCTCGCGATCGAAGTCGGTATGCAGAACTCCGGCCTCGCCGCGACGCTCGGCAAGCTCTACTTCACGCCGCTCGCGGCGCTGCCGGGCGCGCTCTTTTCGGTGTGGCACAACCTCTCGGGGTCGCTGCTCGCGGGCTACTGGGCCGGCCGTCCGGCAAAGGGCTCGACGCATGCCGACGGCGAGCGCGCGCTGAATGCCGAGCGCGGGTAAGTTGCGGCTTCGCGCGGCGATTGCGGTTCGGGTGATCGCCGCACGCGCAGTGGTCGGCACGGAGCCCATCGACGCGACGGCCGTGGCGCAACGAGCGCTTTAACAACGAAGTTGCGCGTCAGACACCGCAAGGGCGGCTACGGTCATCGCAACGCACGAAGCGGCTGGCCCGGAGCCTGTCGGTGCGCGCCATGACGCAACGAAAGCCTCACCCGCGATCGCAATCTCGATCACGGCAACAGCGTGGCCGCCCTATCTCACCCTGCACGGCAACCGGGGAAAAACACCCGCTCACCCGCCACGCACCCAGACGCCGCGCCAAACCACAAGCACGATCCCCCGCCACCTTATCGCCCTGCGCGGAACGAAAGCCACCCTGCCCGATTCCCCTTAGAATTGGCTTCTCGACAGCGCGGACCCTGCCTTCGCGCCAGTCGCCACGAGACGCTTGCGAAAAGGGAGAACACCACGTGCACGAGCCTCTCGCCCCGAGCCGGACCACGCCGCGCCGCCGGCGCGCACCGGGCATAGCGGGACGTATCCTTCTGCTCTGCTGCTTCGGCGCATTGCTGAGCGCGTGCGCCACCAGGCCGCCCGCTACCGCGTACGACCGCGCCCTCACCCACGCCCTCCCCGCCACCGCCGACACCCCGCTGCGCGCCGCGCTCGTGCCGCTCGAAGCGCAGCATCCGCGGCAATCGGGCTTCCGGGTGCTGTCGAGCGGCACCGACGCGTTGCAGATGCGCATCGCGCTCGCGCGCGCGGCGACGAAAACGCTCGACATGCAGTACTACATCGCCAACGAGGACACCACCGGCAAGCTGCTGCTCGGCGCCGCGCTCTATGCGGCCGATCACGGCGTGCGCGTGCGCATGCTCGTCGACGATCTGAACTTCATGGACATCGACCGCACCATGGCCGGCCTGAACACGCACAAGAACATCGAGATTCGCGTGTTCAACCCGTTCGGCAGCGCGCAGGAAGGCATGTTCGAGCGCACCACGAATCTGTTCACGCAGATCGGCCATTTCACGCGCCGCATGCACAACAAGGCGATGATCGCGGACAACCAGCTGGCGATCGTCGGCGGCCGCAATCTCGGCGACGAATACTTCAGCGCCAGCGAAACGCTGCAATTCCGCGACCTCGACGTGCTGGCGGCCGGCCCGATCGTCGCGGATGTCTCCGCGAGTTTCGACGACTACTGGAACAGCGGCATCGCCTATCCGCTGAGCGTGCTCAACAAGCAGACGTTCGATCAGAAGGAGCTCGACCAGACGCGCGACGATCTGCGCGAGCACTGGCGCGAGAACGCCGATCCGTACAACGCGAAGCCGCTGAACGCCACGCCGCTCGCCTCGCAGATCGCGAGCGAGCAACTGGACCTCACCTGGGCGCCGGCCGAATTCGCGGCAGACCTGCCGGAGAAAATCGAGCATCCCTCGCCGGATTACGTGAGCCCGCCGATGCAACGGCTGTTCCAGCTGATGCGCGACGCGCGCCACGACTTCCTGATCATCTCGCCGTACTTCGTGCCGCACGAAGCGGGTGTCAAGGCGGCCGGCGAACTCACGCAGCGCGGCATCCGCATCGCCGTGCTGACCAATTCGCTTGCCGCGACCGACGCGGTCGCCGTGCAGGCCGGCTACAGTCCGTTCCGCGTGCCGCTGCTGCAACAGGGCGTCGATCTGTACGAATTCAAGCCGCGCCAGGACACGCCGCGCGCGCGGCTGGTGGGCTCGAGTTCGCGCGCGAGCCTGCATGCGAAAACCTATGTGATCGACCACCAGATTCTCGTGATCGGCTCGATGAATCTCGATCCGCGCTCGGCGCATCTGAACACCGAACTCGCGCTCGTGATCCACAGCCCCGCCCTCGCGAATCAGGTCGCGAAGATCTTCGATTTCGCGACCCAGCCCGAGCAGAGTTATCGCGTGACGCTCGCCGACCCCACGCAGCTTGCCTACCTGCGCTCGATCGGCGCGCCGCGCTCGCCGCTCGTGTGGACCGACGTCGAGGTCGGCCGGCCGCGCACCTACATTTTCGATCCGCAGGCGGGTTTCTACCGCAATGCGCTAACGGGTCTATTCTCCCTATTGCCTGTCAACGATGAACTTTGAGAAGTGGAGTGCAAGATGACTGAAGACGTACGCATGGAACGCGACACGTTCGGCGAAATCGCCGTGCCGAACGCCCGTTTGTGGGGCGCGCAAACGCAGCGCTCGCTGCAGAACTTCAAGATTTCGACGGAGAAGCAGTCGCCCGAACTGATTACCGCGCTCGCCGTCGTCAAGCGCGCGGCGGCCGAGGTCAATCTCGGTCTCGGCGTGCTCGACGAAAAGAAGGCGCACGCGATCATGCAGGCGGCCGACGAGATCATCGACGGCAAGCATCCCGGCGAATTTCCGCTCGCGGTCTGGCAGACCGGCTCCGGCACGCAGACCAACATGAACCTCAACGAGGTGATCGCGAACCGCGCGAGCGAGCTGCTCGGCGGCGAGCGCGGCGAGGCGCGCAAGGTGCATCCGAACGACGACGTGAATCGCGGCCAGTCGTCGAACGACGTGTTCCCGACCGCGATGCACGTGGCCGCCGCCTACGCGATCGTCAAGCATCTGCTGCCCGCGCTGAAGACGCTGCGCGACACGCTCGACGGCAAGGCGAAGGCGTTCGCCGAAGTCGTCAAGATCGGCCGCACGCACCTGCAGGACGCGACGCCGCTCACGCTCGGCCAGGAGTTCTCAGGCTATGTCGCGCAACTCGAGCACGGCATCCGTCACGTGGAATCGGCGCTGCCGCATCTGTACGAGCTCGCGCAGGGCGGCACCGCGGTCGGCACGGGCCTGAACGCGCATCCGCAGTTCGCGGACAACGTCGCGGCCGCGATCGGCAAGCTGACCGGTCTGCCGTTCGTGTCGGCGCCCAACAAGTTCGAGGTGATGGCCGGCGCCGACGCGCTCGTGTTCGCGCATGGCGCGCTGAAAACGGTGGCCGCGAGCCTGAACAAGATCGCCAACGACATCCGCTGGCTCGCGAGCGGACCGCGCTGCGGTCTCGGCGAGCTGTCGATTCCCGAAAACGAGCCGGGCAGCTCGATCATGCCGGGCAAGGTCAACCCGACCCAGTCCGAAGCGCTGACGATGCTGTGCGCGCAGGTGTTCGGCAACGACGTCGCAGTGAACATCGGCGGCGCGAGCGGCAACTTCGAGCTGAACGTGTTTCGTCCGATGATCGCGCACAACGTGCTGCAATCGGTGCGTCTGCTCGCCGACGGCGCGCTGAGCTTCAATGAGAACTGCGCGGTCGGCATCGAGCCGAATCGCGAGCGCATCGATACCTTGCTCAACGAATCGCTGATGCTCGTGACGGCGCTCAATCCGCACATCGGCTACGACAAGGCCGCGCAGATCGCCAAGAAGGCGCACAAGGAAGGCACGACGCTGAAGGCGTCGGCGCTGGCGCTCGGCTATGTCACCGAACAGCAGTTCGACGAGTGGGTGCAGCCGAAGGATATGGTGGGGCGCACGGCGGGATAAGTGCGCCAGGAAGTGCGGCTGGAAGTGCGCGGGGCGGCGCGTGCAGCAGACGCGCCGCCAGTCTCGGCATGCAGGCTGGAGGGCAACCCCGCGGTGCTCAGATCTTCCCTTGAGCGACTTCTTCCGGCTTCAGCTCGACGATCGCGTCGAGCGCGTCCTTGACGTCCATCGCGTACTTGGCGAGGCGCTTCTGCTCATCGGTCTGCGGCACGAAAGCGGGCACCTGCACCGGATGGCCGTTCTCGTTGACGGCGACCATCACGACGAGGCAGTCCGTGGTTTGCAGCAGCTCGCCGCCTTTCGGGTCGCCCGCCTGCACCGACACGTGGATATGCATGCTCGTGCGGCCCGTCGCGACGACCCGCGCGCGCAATTCGACGAGATTGCCGACGAGGATCGGCCGGCGAAAACGGATATTGCCGACGCTGACCGTCACGCAATAGCGCCCCGACCAGACTGCCGCGCACGCATAGGCGGTCTCGTCGATCCACTTCATCAGCGCGCCGCCATGCACCTTGCCGCCGAAGTTGACCGAGATCGGCTCGGCGAGAAAGCGGAAGGTGGTTTCCGAACGGTCCAGCGGGGCGGTGGGGAGAGTGCTCATCTTGACTCCGGTCAATCGGATGCATTGAAAGGGGGCGATTATACGAGCGCAATATTGCGCGCGGCGCGGCGTCGAGCGCATGGAGAGGCGAAATATCCGCCGGGGAGCGCCTCGCGCGCCGCACGGCCGCGATAAAAACCGCGCCTAGTTGTGGACGCTGATGCCTTCGTCGATCGTGCCGTACATCTCGATGCTGCCGCTACCCGCCGAGCCCGAACCGGCTCCGCCCTGCGCGCAGGCGCCCAGCAGCAGAACCGCAGCGGCGACGGCCAGAAGAGTTTTCATCACGCGTATTCCTGCAAAGACAGGCTTCGATTCTAGCCTGGCGGGCCGAGACGGCGCCGAAACGCGGGTTCCCGGCCCGAGCTGCCGGTTTTGGGCGCGCTTGCGGTATGGCATCGTTCACGCCAGGCTGAAACATCGAATCGCGCGGACGGATACAGTGGAGAGCAAGGCACGCCGCGTCGCCGCCGTGTGCCGCCAGGCTTGGCCGCTTGCCGAGGCTTGAGACTGAAGGTTCAAGGCGGCTAATCGCGATGCTTCGCAGCCTGCCGCGTTGTCGCGTTGCCACGTCAACCGCCGGATCGACGTCAGCCATATTCAGCCGACCGTAGCCACCTTTGGACACGTCAAGCGGCGTTTCACACGACTCAGGAGCCCCGATGACTTCCCCCACAACAGCCCCCCGCGCCGACGACCAGAACCATTTCCCCGGCTTGAGCCGCATCGGCGCCTTGCTCGCCGACCCGGGCCGGGCCGCGATGCTGTGGGCGCTGATGGACGGCAGCGCCCGCCCCGCTGGCGAACTGACGATGATCGCAGGGCTCTCGCCCTCGGCGGCGAGCGCGCATCTCGCGCGCCTCACCGACGGCGGCCTGCTCGCGCTCGACGTGCGCGGACGGCATCGCTATTTCCGCATCGCCTCGCCGGAGATCGCGGCGTCGATCGAAGCGCTCGCCAACGTCGCCCAGCTCAGCGCGCCGCAACGGGCCGCGCCGCGCGCCGCGCGCACCGTGCCGCTCGAAATGCGCTACGCCCGCACCTGCTACGACCACATGGCGGGCGAATTGTCGGTGCGGCTGTTCGAGCGCATGCTCGCGCGCGGGATGCTCACCCAGCACGGCGCCTCGCTCGAAACCACCGTCGAGGGAGCCGCCCGGTTTGCCGACTGGGGCATCGCTCTGTCCGAACAGAAGAGCCGCCGCCGGCGCTTCGCGTGCACCTGCCCGGACTGGAGCATGCGCCGTCCGCACCTGGGCGGCGCGCTCGGCGCGGCGCTGCTCGATGCATGGTGCGCGCACGACTGGGTCGAACGCAGCGAGCGGCCGCGCATTCTGCGCATCACGCCTGCTGGACAACGGTATTTCGATGCGTTTCTCGCCGAATGAACGCCGAATGAGCACCAACGCAAGCACCAGTCGCCAGTTGCGACCCGATGAATACGAGTGAACGCGCGCCTGTCCCGCATCGTCTGACGCATCGCCGGAATCGTGCCGCTGGCCCGAATCGTCGAAACCGCGGGTGCAGCAGGAACCGCAAGCGCCACGTGAACCGCTCGTAGCAATCGTCCAATCCCAGCCGCCCCGAACCCGCGAACGACCGCTCGCCGGGCCCTGCCCGCGCGCCCTTGCACCCGGCGGAGACCTTTTGTTACCGCCAGCGAATCCACCTTACAAAAGTGGCGGCCCTGAAACATCGGCGACGGGTACAGTACCTTACGGGCCCGGCGGATTGCCGCGTCCGTCGGAGGGAGATCAATCATGACAAACGTTACCCAGACCACCATGAAATCCGGGATCGAACGACACGCACGCCAACGCCGGCTCTCCGGCTACACGCTGATCGCGGCCTCCGTGCTCGCGCTCGCCGCGCAAACCGGCTTCGCGCAGGAAGCGCCGCCCGCGCCAGCAGGCGCGGCCGCCACGCAGGGCGGCGATCCGCCCGGGCGCATCGCGCGTCTGAATTACACGGCCGGCACCGTGACCACCGAGCCCGCCGGCGCCGGCGACTGGTCGTACGCGCAGATCAACCGCCCGCTCACGGCCGGCGACCAGCTCTGGAACGACCAGAACGCGCGCTCGGAGCTGCACATCGGCTCGACCGCGGTGCGCCTCGGCCAGAACACGAGCCTCGACGTGCTCAATCTCGACGACACGAGCGCGCAGCTCAAAGTCGCGCAGGGCACGCTGTCGACGCACGTGCGCGAACTCCCGCCGGGCTCGTCGTATGAAATCGACACGCCCAATCTCGCGCTCGGCATGAACGGCCCCGGCGACTACCGCGTCGACGTCGCGCCGGACGGCAGCAGCACGACCGTCACCGTCAGAAGCGGCAGCGCGATCGCGTACGGCGACGGCGGCCAGGTGCCGGTCGCGGCGGGCCAGCAGATCCGCTTCGGCGGCACCAATCTGCAGCAGCTCGCCGACAACCGCGCGCCCGGCCTCGACGATCTCGACCAGTGGGCAGCCAATCGCGACGCCACGGAAGACCGTTCCTTGTCGGCGCGCTACGTGTCGCGCGACATCCCCGGTTACGAGGACCTCGACGCCAACGGCACCTGGCGCGACAGCCCGCAGTACGGCGAAGTATGGGTGCCGCGCGCGACGCCCGCCGGCTGGGCGCCGTATCACGACGGCCACTGGGTATGGCAGGCGCCCTGGGGCTGGACCTGGGTCGACGACGAACCGTGGGGCTTCGCGCCCTACCACTACGGCCGCTGGGCCGACATCGACGGCTCGTGGGCGTGGGTGCCGGGTCCGCTCGAAGCCGCCGCGCCGCCCGTCTATGCGCCCGCGCTGGTGGCCTTCGTCGGCGACGATGACGGCGGCGTCGACTGGGGTGTGAATCTGGCGATCGGCGGGGCGATCGCGGCGGGCGTGGCGTGGTTCCCGCTCGGTCCGGGCGAGCCGTGGCATCCGCACTGGGGCGATCACGACCGCTGGAGCCCTGGGTACTACAACCGCGTGAACCGCACGACGATCGTCAACGACTACCACCGCAACGTGACGAACGTGAACATCCACAACACGTATGTGAACTATCGCGTGCCCGGCGGCGTGACAGCCGTGCCGGCGACCGCGTTCGTGCATGGTCAGCCGGTCGGACGTTTCGCGCAGAAGGTCGATCCGGGTCAATGGCGCAACGCGCGGATCAACCCCGGTGCGCCGGGAATCGCGCCGGTGCGCGAGAGCTTCGGGTCCGATCTGCGGCGCGCGAATTACCGGCCGCCCGCGAGCGTCGCCGCCCGGCAGGTCGTGGCGACGCGCACTCCGGCCATGCCGGCCGCGTATCGCGACGACCTCGCGCAGCGTTTCGCCCAAAGCGGCGGACGCGTGCCGGGCGGCGGTCAGCCGGTCGTGCGGACCTCGGTGCCCGCGCATATGATGGGCTCGCCGGGGACGCAGTCGGTCGCGAACGTGCGGGTCGTGCAGTCGCATATTCCGGGTCGGCCGCCGGGTATGGCGGCGGGTGTGCCAGGTACGCCGGGTATGGCGAATCCGGCGGCGGCACGCGGTGTCGTGCAGGCCGGGGCCGGGGCCGGACCGCGGCCGGGCGAAGGCGGTGCTCCTGGGCCGCGTGGCGAGACGCCGCACGGGCCGCAAGGACCACAGGCAAGGCCCGGCATGCCGCCGTCGATGGCCGGCAACCTGCCGCATGGGCCACAGGCGGGTCCGCAAGCCGGTCTTCAAGCGGCCGGAGGCGAGCATCCGGCTCCGACGAATGGCGTGCCGCGTCCGCCGCAGGCGGCCGGCGGCAATCCGGCCTATGCGCAACAGCACGGTACGCCGCAACAATGGGGCGCAGTTGGACGCCCGCAGCCGGCCTGGACGCAGCCGCATACGCCGATGGCGCAGCAGGCGCCGCGTGCGGAGCAGCCTCGCGTGCCGCATCCGATGGACAATCCGGCCGCGCAACAGCAGGCGCGTCAGCCGGAGTTTCGTCCGCAAGGGGCGTCGCCGATGCAACAGTCGGCGCAAGTGCCGCGTCCGGAGCCGCAGGTTCAGCAAGCGCAGCAGCCGCATTTCGAGCCGCGTCCGCAACCGATGCAGCAAGCGCGCCCGGAACCGCAGCCTCAGCAGGCACAGCAACCGCGTTTCGAACAACGTCCGCAGCCGATGCCGCAAGCACGTCCCGAACCGCAGCCTCAGCAGGCGCAGCAGCCGCACTTCGAACCGCATCCGCAGCCGATGCCGCAACCGCGCCCTGAACCGCAGGTCCGGCAGGTGCAGCAGCCGCATTTCGAGCCTCGTCCGCAGCCGATGCAACAACCTCGCCCCGAACCGCGTCCGCAACCGCAGCAATCTCAGCCGCAGCACGCCGAGCAGCATCAGGGCGGCGGCAATCACGACGAGCATCACAAAGGCTGAGCGCGGCATCCCGGCAAGCGCCCCGCTACCGCATCAGCCAGCGGAAGCCGCAATAAAAAACCCGCGATCTTGCGATCGCGGGTTTTTTCGTATGCCGTACGCAACACGGGCGCTACCACCCCGCATCACACGGCTTCACACGGCTTCAGATTGCCATCGGCGCCGTCAGCGGCTCGTGGTGGCGATAGCCGGTCAGCGAGAAATCCGCGGGCTCGATCTTCTCAAGCCATTCCGGCTCGTACACACCGGTTTTCGCGTAATCAGGCACCCGTTCCGAGATCGCGAGCTGCGGGCTCTCGTACGGCTCGCGCGCGAGCTGCTGTTGCAGCATGTCGAGCTGGTTCTCGTAGATGTGCGCATCGCCGATGAAATAGCTGAACCAGCGCGGCGTATAACCGGTCAGCCGTCCGACGAGATGCAGCAGCGCCGCGCCCTCGGTCAGATTGAATGGCGTGCCGAGCCCCACGTCATTGCTACGGATGTACAGACACAGCGAAATCTCGCGGCGCGCGACGTTCGGCAGGAACTGATAGAGCAGATGGCAGGCCGGCAGCGCGATCTGATCCAGCACGGCGGGATTCCACGCATGAAACAGAATGCGCCGGTCGGCCGGGTTCTGCATGATCGTGTCGAGGCATTGACGCAACTGGTCGATCGCCTTGTAGAGCAGTACTTTCGGGCGGCCGTCCTCGTCGAATTGCGTGATCACGCGAAAGCCGCGCGCCTCGGCGTCGGCGAGCTGCGCGCTCCGGTCGGCGTCGAGCACCTTGTAGGCTGGCCATTTGCGCCACTGCACGCCGTACACGTCGCCGAGATCGTCGGGGCCTTCGCGATACGGATTCGCGAGCCACTGCGCGTTCTGGTTCGCGTTGCCGTCCCACACCTTGCAGCCGAGATCGCGGAAGTCCGCGGCGCTGCGCGAGGCGCGCAGAAACCCGACCAGTTCGCCGATCGCCGACTTGAACGCGAGCTTCTTCGTGGTCACCGCGGGAAAGCCCTGCTGCAGATCGAAGCGCAGCATCGCGCCCGGCATGCTGATGGTGCGGATGCCGGTGCGGTTTTCCTGCCACGTGCCGGTGTCGAGAATCGTGCGGACAAGGTCCAGGTATTGTTTCATGCGGTTTCCTTCGACGAGGCGCGAGAACGGCCCGATCCGCGCCACGGGATTGAGCAAAGCTCGATTCTAGCAAGCGCGCCCGGCCGACGCCCGGGCATGGCGAGCGGCGCCGACGATTTCAGCGTGAAGCCGATAGAGAGGAAAAGCGCGGGCTGGACGAAGCCAGCGCGGCCAGGAAATAGAAGCGGTGGAAGCGGCAGAAGCAACGGCATGCCGCAGGGGGCCCGCCGCAGCCTCTCTGCGGCGACATTCCGCGGGACCGATAGTGCAGAGGGCTAACTGACAGACCGGATAGACAAGGCGCCCCGCCACCGCCGATACGGCAGTTCGACGATTGCCGTCGGACCGCCCGCCTCACGGCACTTCAACTCTTGGGTCGCGAATCACTCCCGCATCAAAGATGCGGCACCGAAGCCGGCAAATCGCCATGCGGCGCCGTCATCGGCTCGCCTTCCATATGGCGCATGCCGTGCGAGCACAGCAGCCGATACAGCGTGACCCGCGAAATACCGAGCTCCTGCGCCGCGTCGCCAAGCCGCCCGCGATGCCGCAGCAGCGCGAGTTCGATCGCCTGCCGCTCGGCCGCTTCGCGCGCCTGCGCGAGCGACACCGGCACGATCTCGACATACTCGGCGAGTTCGAGGTCACGCGCGGTGATCGCGCGCCCCTCGGACATCACGATCGCCCGCCGCACCCGGTTGATCAGCTCGCGCACATTGCCCGGCCAGCCGTAGTTATGCAGGGCCGCGATCGCGTCGGGTGCGAAACCACGCAGGCGGCGACTCGCATCTTTCTTGAAACGCTCCAGCATGTGCCGCGCGAGCAGTTCGATGTCCTTGCCGCGCGCGCGCAGCGGCGGCTCATCGATCTGCAGCACGCACAGCCGGTGATACAGGTCCGAGCGGAAACGCCCCTCGATCATCGCCGCGGTCATGTCCACGTGGGTGGCGGAGATAATGCGCACGTCGACGTCGATCGCGGTATGGCCGCCGAGCCGCTCGACCTTGCGCTCCTGCAGGAAGCGCAGCAGGCTCGCCTGGCTTTCGAGCGGCAGATCGCCGATTTCGTCGAGGAAAAGCGTGCCGCCGTTGGCGGCCTCGACGCGGCCGATCTTGCGCTGATTCGCGCCCGTGAACGCGCCGCGCTCATAGCCGAATAGCTCGGACTGCAAAAGATGCGGCGGAATCGCGCCGCAGTTGATCGGCACGAACGGCGCGTTGCGGCGCGCCGAGCGCTCGTGAATCGCGACCGCCGTCAGCTCCTTGCCGGTGCCCGATTCGCCGGAAATGAACACCGGCGCGTCGGTCATCGCGACCTTGCGGATCGAGCGAAACAGCGCCAGCATCGCGTCGCACGAGCCGACCATCTCGCCTTCGGCGCCCTGCGAACCGTCGTTCGAGGCCGTTTCGCTCAGCGAGATCATGCCGTACGCATGGCCGACCGAATCGACGATGCGATCACCCGAATACGGCACCGTCACGTAATCGAAACAGTAGTCGCGCACGAGCCGGCGCAAAGCTGCGTCCTGCAGCTGGCCAGGCGTGGTGGCCGCGACCCAGCCGACGTTCGGCATGGTCAGACAGGACTCGAATGCGGCGATCTCGTGCGGCTGGAAATCGCAGGACAGATCGAGAAGACCGCCCGCCGCCATGCCGGCGCGAACCGCCCGGCGCACATCGCGAGCCGAGCCCACGACTTCGACATGCCAGCCGCGCTGATGAAAACGCGTATTCAACTCCGCGCTCGGATCGCGCGAAACGTAAATCAGTTGCCGCGTTGCGGATTCCATTATTCAGATCCTCTCGTCAACGAACGTTAAGGACGACGCATGCACCTGAAACTGCGGTTCAGACACGCTGACTCGTTCGGGATTCGCGAATCGCAAAAAACCGAACGGCCATTCCATTCCGTGCGGACAGCTGATCCCCAAGAAAGCGGCGTGTGTGTTTGAGACGGCCCGTTACGGGCCTTTTTTAAATCTGAAGCTCTTTTTCGAGAGCTTACTATACGTGCGGCGCTTCGAAAACAATTATGCGAATTCAGCCAAAAATCCCTTACCCATCAATGACATCCGCCCGGTAAAGATTTATTCAGCCTACCAATAAAACCATATTGCAAGTACTTTTTTCAGCCTTCTTCCGAAGGTAGTTCGTACCTTTCGAATTAACAAATTACAGGTATTTTCTGCTGCGTCGTTTCAGCACTGAAACGTTTTTCGCGAATTTCCACGGCATTACGCCTTCGTTAGCACGCCGCATCCCGATGCATCAATGGATTGCGCGCGATGGCACATGTTTCGCTAAATAGCGTCCACAAGGGAGAGACATCATGCGACTCGTTTTCCGTAGCGCTCCAATAAACCGCACGGCATTATTCGCGATTCGCGAAGCAGGCGCGCCAAAGCGACAACGCGGCGGCGCGGCCGGCATGCCGACGGTTGCCGCCACGCCGCAACGGCCGCCAGGCGGCTCCCACCAGGTGACGCTGTGGGACGAAATCGCGCCGCCCGCGCCGCCGCCGGTGCCGGTCGACGCCATGCACGCCGGCGAAAGCAACGCCGCGACGTACCGGAAGGCATAGCGAACGGCGACGAAGCACCGGCAGCCGCAACGGCACACGGGGTTCCTCCGCAGCAGCCCACGCCTGCCCGTCGGGTAGAATCATCCGGTTACGTTCCCTTTCCCATTCGATGACGACGCTCACCCTGATCGTCGCTCGCGCCAGCAACGGCGTGATCGGCCGCGACAACCAGTTGCCCTGGCGACTGCCCGAAGACCTCAAGTTCTTCAAGCGCACGACGATGGGCGCGCCCATCATCATGGGCCGCAAGACGCACGAATCGATCGGCCGGCCGCTGCCGGGACGCCGCAACATCGTCGTGACACGCGACGCCGAGCGGCGCTTTCAGGGCTGCGACACGGCAACCAATCTGGACGACGCGCTGCGCCTCGCCGCGCAGGACCAGGCGCCGCAGGCGTTTCTGATCGGCGGCGCGCAGCTGTACCCCGAGGGTTTGCGTCTCGCGCAGAAGCTCATCATCACCGAGATCGCCGCCGACTTCGACGGCGATGCGACCTTCCCCGCGGTCGACAAGACCGTGTGGGAAGAAATCGCGCGCGAGACGCATCACGCGCATGCGCCGAACGATTTCGACTACGCGTTTGTGACGTACCAGCGCAAAGAGCACTGAACGCGGACGCGCTGGCGGGTTTCGCGAAGCCGGCGCCATGCGTCCCATGAAAAAACGCCACGCAATTTCCATTGCGCGGCGTTTCCCGTTCCTGCTTGCTGCGAGCCGAGAGGAGCACGCGCCCCGCTCATTGCCCGAATTACTGCCCCGCGATCGTCATGCGCTCGATCAGTACCGAGCCGGTCTGCTTGGTGCCGCGCGTGATCGTATCGGCGCCGATCGCGACGATGTGGTGGAACATCTCCTGCAACGTGCTCGCGACCGTGATCTCCTCGACCGGATACTGGATCTTGCCGTTCTCGACCCAGAAGCCCGACGCGCCGCGCGAATAGTCGCCCGTCACGTAGTTCACGCCCTGCCCCATCAGCTCGGTCAGCAGAAGACCGGTGCCGAGCTTGCGCAGCATCTCTTCGAAGTCGTCCTCGGGACGCGTGTCCGAGCTCAGCAGCGAGAGGTTGTGCGAGCCGCCCGCGTTGCCGGTGGTCTGCATGCCGAGCTTGCGCGCCGAGTACGTGGACAGGAAATAGCCTTCCACGACGCCGTCCTTCACGACCGAACGCTGGCGCGTACGCACGCCTTCCTCGTCGAACGGCGCGCTGCCCATCGCGCGGGCGACGTGCGGGTCTTCGACCACCTGCACGTGCGGCGCGAACACCGGCTTGCCGAGGCTGTCGACCAGAAACGAGGTCTTGCGATACAGCGCGCCGCCGCTCGTCGCCTGCACGAACGCACCGAGCAGACCGGCGGCGAGCGGCGCTTCGAACAGCACCGGCACCTTGCGCGTATCGAGGCCGCGCGCGCCGATGCGCGCGAGCGCGCGCTGCGCCGCGTAACGGCCCACGGCCTCGGGATCGGCCAGCTCGGACGCGCAGCGCGTCGACGTGTACCAGTCGTCGCGCTGCATGTTGCGGCCGCTGCCCGCGATCGGCGCGCACGCAATGTAGTGGCGCGAGTACGGATAGCCGGCGAGGAAGCCGCGCGAGGTCGCCAGCACGAATTGCGAATGCTGCGCCGACACGCTCGCGCCTTCCGAATTCCTGATCTGCGGATCGGTGGCGAACGCGGCGTCTTCGGCGCGGCGCGCGATCTCGACCGCCTCGTCGGCGGACAGATTCCACGGATGATAGAGATCGAGGTCGCGCGGCGCGGTTTCGAGCAGTTCGGCTTCGGCAAGGCCCGCGCAATCGTCCTCGGCGGTGAAGCGGGCGATGTTGTAGGCCGCCGCGACCGTGTCCTTCAACGCTTGCGGCGAGAAGTCCGAGGTACTGGCGTTGCCGCGCTTGTTGCCGATGAACACCGTCACGCCGACCATCTTGTCGCGGTTGTGCTCGATCGTCTCGACTTCGCCGCGCCGCACCGAGACGGACAGGCCGTCGCCTTCGGAAATTTCCGTTGCGGCGTCGGTGCCGCCGAGCGCCTTCGCGTGACGAAGGATGTCCGAGGCGATTTCCTTCAGCTCATCCTGGGTATGCGGAAAAAAGCGCTGCTTGACGTCCATGTCTGCTGCCATTGTGGTTGCCGTCCTGTTCGGGGCCGCGCGGCCCTGGGTATGCGCACCGTGCGCCTTATGCCACGCGAGAAGACAGGTGGCGGCGCAGGCGTGCGAGATAAATGCATCCCGCGATCATAGCAAGGTAAGCGACGCCGTACCTGGCATTCGCGTCACGGCGCGAGGGCTTCGCGCGCGGCGGCGGCAGTGCGCGAATGGGCATCACGCCGACGGCCTGGCAAACGGAATCCGCCGCGGCAGCGAACGCAGCCTCACGGCCGCGAGTTGGACGGGCGCCGCACGTTACAATATCGCCATGACACGCAAAACCCTCATTCAACCGATCGAATCCGTCGTGACGGAAGTCGACGAAAACGGCTACGACCGCCCGAGCAAGTCCCAGGTCAAGCGCGAAATGCAAGCGCTGCAGGACCTGGGTGCGGAGCTGGTCGCGCTGCCGAAAGATGCGCTCAAGCGCATGCCGATGCCCGAAAAGCTCGACGAAGCCGTGCGCGAAGCGCGCCGCATCACCGATCACGAAGGCAAGCGCCGCCAGATCCAGTACGTCGGCCGCGTGATGCGCTCGCTGCACGACACGGAAACCGCCGCGCTGCGCACCGCGCTCGACACCTACAAGGGCATCAACAAGACGGAAACGGCGAAGCTGCACTGGATCGAGCGCACCCGCGAGAAACTGCTCGCCGACGACGACGCGCTGACCGAGTTCATCCGCCAGCACCCGGGCGCCGATCCGCAGCAGGGCCGCACGCTGATCCGCAACGCGCGCAAGGAAGCGCAGCAGAACAAGCCGCCGCGCTATTTCCGCGAACTGTTCCAGTGGATCAAAACCGCGGCCGGCGCGGACGAAGCCGACGACGCGTCCGATACCGCGCATGATGCCGAACCCGATACGGATTTCGCCCCGGAAGACGACGATGCCGACCGCGACGCCTGAGCAACGCCCACCACGCAACCACCCCGACGAGATCGTGATCGGCCTCGTGTCGATTAGCGATCGCGCCTCGGCCGGCGTGTACGAGGACAAGGGCATTCCGGCGCTGCAGGAATGGCTCGGCGCAGCGCTCGCGTCGCCGTGGCAGGTCGTCACGCGGCTGATTCAGGACGACGCGCCGACCATTTCGGCCACGCTGATCGAACTCGTCGACGAAGTGGGCTGCGATCTCGTGCTGACCACGGGCGGCACGGGCCCGTCGCGCCGCGACGTGACGCCCGAGGCGACGCTCGCGGTCGCGACGAAGGAGATGCCGGGCTTCGGCGAGCAGATGCGACAGATCAGCCTGAATTTCGTGCCGACCGCGATCCTGTCGCGCCAGGTGGCGGTGATCCGCGAAACGGCGGAGCACGCAGCGCTGATCGTCAACCTGCCGGGTCAGCCAAAGTCGATCAGGGAAACGCTCGAAGGTCTTCGCGACGACGAGGCGGCCGTCAAGGTGCCGGGGATTTTCGCGGCGGTGCCCTACTGCATCGATCTGATCGGCGGCCCGTACGTGGAAACCAACGCCGAGGTGGTCAAGGCGTTCCGGCCGAAGAGCGCATTGCGCGCTCCGCAGCAGGACTGAGGTTTATCCCGGGTTGAGCGCGGACTGGTCCGCGCGGCTTGGGCTTGGGCTTATTTGGCGCTCGCCGGTGCGTCCGGCGCCGGCTGCGACGGCACGAGGAAATGTTCGCGGTAGTACTTCAGCTCATCGATCGACTCGTGGATATCGGCAAGCGCCGTGTGCATCGCGCGCTTCTGGAAGCCCTTGTAGATGGCCGGCTGCCAGCGCCGGCACAGTTCCTTGAGCGTGCTCACGTCGAGATTGCGGTAATGGAAAAAGCGCTCGAGATCCGGCATCCAGCGCGCCATGAAGCGGCGGTCCTGACAGATCGAGTTGCCGCACATCGGCGACTTGCCGGGCGGCACGTACTGGGCGAGGAAGTCGCGAATCTGCTGCGTGGCGTCCGCCTCGCTCACCGTCGACGCCTTCACGCGGCCGATCAGACCCGAACGGCCATGCGTGTTCTGGTTCCACTCGTCCATCTTCGCGAGCGTCTCGTCGCTCTGATGGATCGCGAGCACCGGGCCTTCGACCATCCTGTCGAGCGTCGAATTCGTCACCACCACCGCAATCTCGATGATGCGGTCGGTGTCGGGCTCGAGCCCGGTCATTTCCATGTCCAGCCAGATGAGATTCATGTCGCTGCGCACGAGCGGCGGCTGTTCGGCGGATGCGAGGATGTCAGTCATGAGTGCAACCCTGATGGCCTGGCGGCGGGCTTCGCTGAAAACCCGCGCGCCGTGGCGTGTGTTCGTTCAAAATGGATGCGCGGTTCGAGCCGGGGCAGGCCTGGCCGCTTAAGCGGCGGCCATGGCGGCCATGAAGCGCCGCCTGGCATCGCTGCCGTGGACCGCGCCCCGAGCCATTGCCGTGAACCACGCTCCCGCCGCGAGGCGGGAAGAAACATATAATTCTCGCATAGATACCACGGAATCCCCGGATGCCTACCCTGTACTTCACTGCCCTGTTCGTCGTCGCCGTCGTCGCGATGGTCGGCACCAAACTCTGGCTCGCGTCGCGGCAGATCCGCTTCGTCGTCGCCCATCGCGAACAGGTACCGAGCCAGTTCGCCACCACCGTCGCGCTCACGGCGCACCAGCGCGCCGCCGACTACACCGTCGAGCGCACGCGCCTCGCGATGATCGAGATCGTCGTCGGTGCGGCCGTGCTGATCGGGCTCACGCTGCTCGGCGGCGTGCAGGCGCTCGATCTCGCGCTGTCCGACTGGCTCGGGCGCGGCTACGCCGGCCAGATCGCGCTCGTCGCCGTCGTGATCGCGATCACGAGCGCCATCGACCTGCCGTTCGACTACTACCGGCAGTTCGTCGTCGAGCAGCGCTTCGGCTTCAACCGTATGAGCAAAAGCCTGTTCTTTCTCGACCGCATCAAGGGCGCGCTGCTCGGCATCGCATTCGGGCTGCCGCTGCTGTTCGTCGTGCTGTGGCTCATGAACCGCGCCGGCGATCTCTGGTGGCTGTGGGCCTGGGTTGTGTGGGTCGCGTTCCAGATGTTCGGCCTGCTGATTTTCCCGACCTTCATCGCGCCGCTCTTCAACAAGTTCGAGCCGCTGAAGGACGAAGCGCTCGTGAGCCGCATCGAGGCGCTGATGAAGCGCTGCGGCTTCGCCGCCAAGGGTCTGTTCGTGATGGACGGCAGCCGCCGCTCGGCGCACGGCAATGCGTACTTCACCGGCTTCGGCGCAAGCAAGCGCATCGTCTTCTTCGACACGCTGCTCGCGCGCCTGTCGGGCCGCGAGATCGAGGCGGTGCTCGCGCACGAACTCGGCCACTTCAAGCGCCGTCACGTGACGAAACGCATGCTCGTCACCTTCGCGATCAGCCTCGCGATGCTCGCGCTGCTCGGCTGGCTCACGCAGTGCGTGTGGTTCTACGAAGGGCTCGGCGTGCGGCCGTCGCTCGTCGGCGGCAATAGCGGTCTGGCACTCGTGCTGTTCTTCCTCGCGCTGCCGGTGTTCATGTTCTTCGTCACGCCGCTCGGCAGCCTCAGCTCGCGCAAGCACGAGTTCGAAGCCGATGCGTTCGCGGCGACGCAGACCGACGCGCAGGACCTCGTCAACGCGCTCGTCAAGCTGTACGAGGACAACGCGTCGACGCTGACGCCCGATCCGCTTTACACCGCGTTCTACTACTCGCATCCGCCGGCCTCGCAGCGGATCGACCGACTGCTGCGGCACGCATGAGCGGCCGCGCCCCGAAAAAAGCGCCGCGCGGCGCGCAAGCCGCCGCGGCCGGCCAGCATGGCGCGAACGGCGCCCGCACGGGCGGCCTCGTGGTCGCCGCGCACGGCCGCCACTATCTCGTCGCACCCGAAGACGGCGGTGCGTTGCTGCAATGCTTCCCGCGCGGCAAGCGCAGCGAGGTGGCGGTCGGCGATCGCGTGATCTACGAGCCGACTTCGGCGGATCAGGGTGTGATCGTCGAAATCGGCGAGCGGCGCAATCTGCTGTATCGCTCCGATCAATACAAATCGAAGCTGTTCGCGGCCAATCTCGACCAGTTGCTGATCGTGCTCGCCACCGAACCGCATTTCAGCGAAGACCTGCTCGGCCGTGCGCTCGTCGCCGCCGAGGCGAACGAGCTGAAGCCGCTGATCGTGCTGAACAAGATCGACGTGACCGGTGCGCTGGACGGTGCGCGCCAGCGGCTCGAACCGTATCGCGCGCTCGGCTATACGGTCCTCGAAGTGTCGATCCGGATGCAGCCCGACACCGCGCGCGCGGTGCTGACCGAGCATCTGCGCGGACACGCGACGCTGCTGCTCGGCCAGTCCGGCATGGGCAAATCGACGCTCGTGAATCTGCTGATTCCGGACGCCGAAGTCGCGACGCGCGAGATTTCGACCGCGTTGAACAGCGGCCGGCATACGACGACCTTCACGCGTCTTTATCCGTTGCCGGACCTCGACGGCAAGGACGGAGCGGCTAGCTCACCTGCGACGAACGGCCCGGCCGGCGCACTGATCGATTCGCCGGGCTTCCAGGAGTTCGGCCTGCATCATCTGACCGAAGGCAAGCTCGAACGCGCGTTTCCCGAATTCCGCCCGCTGCTGCCGAATTGCCGCTTTTACAACTGCCATCACCTGCACGAGCCCGGCTGCGCGATTCTCGAAGCGATCGCCGATGGCCGCATCCGCCGCGAACGGCATGCGCTGTATGCGCAACTCGTGCACGAGGCCAGCCAGATCGTCCGCTGACATGAAGCTGATGCGCGCGCCGAATCTGATCACAGGGCAGCATTGGGTCAACGTGCTCGAGACCGCGGGCATTGCGTGCGAGTTGCACAACCGCTATCTGAACGGCGCGCTCGGCGAGATTCCGGCGGATCAATGCGCGCCGGAGCTATGGCTCGTCGATGAGCGCGATGAGGCGATCGCGCGGCGTTTGATCGAGGCGGCATCGCAAGGGCCGGCCCCCGGCGCGCCGGGGTGGCGGTGTCAGCAATGCGGGGAGATGCTCGAGGCGCAGTTCACCGTGTGCTGGCAATGCGGGACCGCGCGCGATCCGTTGCAGGGGTGAGGTGAAGACAGGTGGATCGCCGGGTTGGTGAGGTGACCGGGAATTGAAAACGCCGGGCATTGCCCGGCGTTTTCATGTGCTGCGCGAGGCACGGCGGCCTGGCGCTGCATGATGACGTCATGCTAGGCGAGCCATACCGCGATGGTCAGCATCAACAGCAGAATCATCCACAGCACGACCGCGCGCCACACGAGACCTACCGCCGATTGCAACGTACGCGGCGTGCAGTCGTCGCCAACCTGCATCGGCCCGCCGTCGCCGGTAGCGAGCGCGTCGAGGCTCGACTGCTCCGCAAGCGGCCCGCTCAAACGCGCGCCGAGCGCCCCGCTTCCGGCAGCCAGCAGAACGCCGTCGTTCGCATCGGGCCATTGCCGCGCGTGATTGCGCCAGGCGTAAATCGCATCCTCGAAATTGCCGACGATCGCAAAGCCAAGCGACGTCAGCCGCGCCGGCACCCAGTCGATCACGAAGAATACCCGCTGCGCGAAACTCGAAAACGCAACGGTGCGGTCGTCAGCCGGCCGCGCCCATGCGCGCGCGAGATATTCGGCGCAACGGTACAGCACCGCGCCCGCCGGACCGACCGGAATCAGGAACCAGAAGAACACGCCGAACACATGGCGATGCGAGGCGACCACCGCGTGAATCAGCGTATGACGCACGATCTCGCTGACCGGCATGTCGACGGTATCGAGCCCGGTCCATTCATTGAGAATTTCGCGTGCGCGCGGCACGTCGTCGTTGTTCAGCGCGAGATGGATGTCGGTGAAGTAATGGCTGAACTGGCGGAAACCGAGCGTGAAATACAGCACCACGACGTTCCACAGGAACGCGAGCATGAAGTGGATGTGATACAGCACGTAGTAGACGAGCGCGACCGCAAGCGTCCAAGGCACCACCACCACGAGCCATGCGAGCAGACCGTGGCGCTGCTTGCCGGCATCGAATCCGTGCGCCGCCGACTCCGCATGGTATTGAAGCAACGCAGACACCGGATTGTTCGGCGACAGTGCGCGTACCTGTTCAATGATCAGAGCCAGCAATACGGAGAAAAAAGTCATGCGATGCGCCGTGCTTTTTGAGTTTTTACGATTGTTTTATAACGATAGCACAGGGTCGAATGCCTCTGAGCGCAGACGCTGACAAACCGCCGACAACTGCATCGTCCACGCAACTCTGCGCGTTCAACTCATGCTGCAAGGAAACGATAGAGGTTGCGCAGCATCGCCGCCGTCGCCCCCCAGATGAAATAATCGCCGCCCTGCGCGGCAGTGTGTTCGGTTGCGGCTTGCGTTGCGCGGGTGTCTTCGAGAACGCCGGGGTGCTCGCCCGGCGGTTGCGCGGTGTGCTCCGCTATTGCCGCCGGCTCGCTGCGCGGGTACGGCATCGAAAAAAAGCGGCGCTCGCCGCCCTCGTAGCGGAACAGACGTTCTTCGTGATTGGCCGGATTCATCAGGAACGCGAGCGGCACCTCGAAGACTTCGGCCACTTCGAGCGTATCCATTTGCAGCGTGAACGGCGGATGCACGAGACCGATGACCGGCGATACGCAAAAGCCGGTGCCTGTCAGATAGTCGGGCAACGCACCGAGAATTTCCACACGCGATGAATCGAGACCGACTTCCTCGTGCGCCTCGCGCAGCGCGGTCGCGATAGCATCGGCATCGAACGGCTCCTGGCGGCCGCCGGGAAAACTCACCTGGCCCGCGTGATCGTTCAGATGGTCGGCACGCTGCGTGAGCAGCACGGTCAGGCCGTGCTCGTGGACTACGAGCGGCACCAGCACCGCAGCCACGCGCGGATCGATTCCGGTGTTGCGCCAAGGCGCGTCGGCAATTTTTTCGGGGGTCCAGGCAAGCTGGCGCTCGAAGCGTGCCCGTAGCGCATCGGGTGTAAGACGGTCGCCGGCCACCGGCGGCAGATCGGCACCTGTCGCGATGACAGGCAGGCTTTCGGGCTCGAAGACAGGGCGGATCAACGGGTCTCTCTGATCAGCAGGTGGGGATGCCGCTATTTTGACCTGGCCAACAAAAAAGCACCCGCGAGGGGTGCTTTTTCTTACAGCATTTACGCTTCGGAAGCAGCGCGGTCTTTCGAGACCAGCTTTTCCTTGATTCGAGCCGACTTGCCCGAACGCTCGCGCAGATAGTACAGCTTCGCACGACGCACGTCGCCGCGACGCTTCACGACGATGCTTGCCAGCAGCGGCGAGTACGTCTGGAACGTACGCTCGACGCCTTCGCCCGACGAAATCTTGCGGACGATGAACGACGAATTCAGACCACGGTTACGCTTGGCGATCACGACGCCTTCGTAAGCCTGCACACGCTTACGCGTGCCTTCAACCACGTTCACGCTAACGATGACCGTATCGCCCGGACCAAAATCGGGAATGGTCTTTTCGCCGAGAACGCGCGCGATTTCTTCCTGCTCGAGTTTTGCAATCAGATTCATCACTGACTCCTGGATCCATCTTGTCGGCGTTCGTACCTGCCTTGCGCTGGTTTCCCGTGGGTTGCCCCACTGCGCTCGACGACGGCCCCGATAGAGGATGGGTTCACATCTGGCACCGCCCACGCATGAACGGCACCGCCTATACCCGCTCGAAAGACCGGGGCCTCAGGCCTTCGGCTCTTCCTTCGCGAGACTTGCGAGCCATGCCTCGTCGGCACGGCTTAGCATTTTATTCTTTCTGGCCTTCACGATCAGATCGGGCCGTTTGTTCAGCGTGTTGCGCAACGCTTCGCGCCGCCGCCACGCCTCGATTTCCGCATGATGGCCGCCGAGCAGCACATCGGGCACCCGCACACCCTCGTATTCCTCGGGCCGCGTGTAGTGCGGACAATCGAGCAGCACGTCGACGAAGCTGTCCTGCACCGCCGACTGCGAATCGTTGAGCACGCCGGGCAACTGACGCACGACCGCATCCATCAACGCCATCGCGGGCAACTCGCCGCCCGACAGCACGAAGTCGCCAAGACTGACTTCCTCGTCGACGACACGATCGAGCAGACGCTGATCGATCGCTTCATAGCGCCCGCACAACAGTATCAGACCGGGTTCGGCCGCGAACTTCATGACGCGCTCGTGATCGAGCGTCGCGCCTTGCGGCGACATCATCACGACGCGCGGCGCGCCGATGCCCTGCTGTGCCTGCGCCGCTTTCGCGGCGCCGATCGCCTCTTCGAGCGGTTTGGCCAGCATCACCATGCCGGGGCCGCCGCCGTACGGGCGATCGTCGATCGTGCGGTAGTTGTCGATCGTGAAATCGCGTGGATTCCACGTACGCAACCCATAGCGCTCCTGCTTCGCGGCCCGGCTGGTGATGCCCCAGTCGGTCAGCGCGCGGAACATTTCCGGAAAGAGCGTCACGACATCGAACTGCACCGCTCTCTCCATTCAACGAAAGATTTCAATAATCGGCTTCCCAGTCGACGACGATCTGCTTCGCGGCCTGGTCCACCGTTTTGACATAGACGCCGACGAACGGGATCAAGCGCTCGTCTGCGACCGGCTTGCCGCTTTTGTCGGTAGCCGGATATTCGATACGCAGCACCGACTGCGCACCGTTGTCGATCATGCCTGCAACCCTGCCGAGTTCAAACCCGGCGAGGTTCACCACAGTGAGTCCGATCAGATCGACCCAGTAGAATTCGTCGGCTTCGAGAGCCGGAAATTCGCTGCGGCTGAGGTACACGCGAAAACCACGCAATGCGAATGCCTCGTCGCGGTCGACAGTGCCGCCCAGATGGGCCACCACGCTGTCGCTATGAGTCCTGGCCTGCAAGGCCGGCGCGGACCTGCGCTCGTCGCCTCTGAGCAGCCACCAGCGTCTGGCGCTCAACAGGGCGTCGCCACCCCGCCCGGCATCCGCGTGGGCGGACACCTTGACCCAGCCTTTGAGGCCGTAAGCGTCGACGATTGCGCCGACTTCGACCGCATCGGCCGGCCAGCTTGCCAGCGTTTCCGCGCGCATTTCAGCGGCTGCGGAAGCGCTACTTGCCGCACTGGCTTTCGCCTTGTCTTCGGCCCGCTTGCGGACGAATGCACCGAACGACGCCTGACCAGACGCCTTTGCGCGACCAGAACTGCCGGAATCACGCTCAGACATGAGATAAACCCGGAGATAGCCTCGAAGACGACTTCGCCGTCTGCTTCAGTAAAACAATGTACGTATCGGACTGCCCACGCAAGCTGCGCGAGCCGCCGGCCGAACCGACGACGATACGCATGCGGACCGCCATATCAGGCAGCCGGCTGCGCCTTTTGCGCTTCCTTCACGAGGCGCTCGACGGTCGGCGACAGTTGCGCGCCAACGCCTTGCCAGTACGTGAGGCGGTCCTGAGCGATACGCAGGGACTCGCCCTTCGTAGCGACCGGGTTGTAGAAGCCGACGCGCTCGATGAAGCGGCCGTCACGACGGCTGCGCGAGTCGGTAGCGACGATGTTGTAGAACGGGCGCTTCTTGGAGCCGCCACGAGCCAAGCGGATGATGACCATATTAGAATCCTTGAAAACCGGGGTGCGGAACGACTGAAACACGCGATTATAGCGGGAAACCGACGCCATAACAAACACTTACCGGGATAAACTGAGCAATGCGGCTGCGCCGGCCCCCCATCGCGGGCTCGCGAACCCGCCCAAATGCCCGAAATACCTGAAGGATCGCCCGTGAAACGCCCGCAGCCCACTCCGTTTCTGCCCGCTTTTTTTCTCTTTCTGGCACGCTTGACGGGGCTTGCCCGCATGGTGCGCAGCCGGATTCCGCGCCTCGCAGCCACAGCCGTGCTCGCCACACAGACACTGACAGCGGCGGCCTCGCTGCCCATCGAGAAAATCAGACTGCCGCAGGGCTTTCACATCGAAGTATTGTCGGATGAAGTGCCGAGCGCACGCGCAATGACGCTCTCGCCGAAGGGCATTCTTTATGTCGGCAGCCTCGACGGGCACGTCTACGCGCTCGAACTGCGCAACGGCCGCGTGACGGGCCGCCACATCATCGCTTCCGGCCTGCAGATGCCGGCTGGCATCGCATGGCACGACGGCGCGCTGTATGTATCCGCCGTGTCGAAGATCGTGCGCTTCGATGCGATCGACTCCCATCTCGGCGATCCGCCAAAGCCCGTCATCATTACCGACAAGCTGCCCACGGAGACGCATCACGGCTGGAAATTCATCGCGTTCGGCCCGGACGGCAAGCTCTACGTGCCGCAAGGCGCGCCGTGCAACATCTGCGACAGGGACCCGAACCGGTTCGCCCTGATCGGCCGCATGGACCCCGACGGCAACCACTATGAAGTCGTGGCGCGCGGCATACGCAATTCGGTCGGCTTCGCGTGGCACCCCGTCACGCACGAACTGTGGTTCACCGACAACGGCCGCGACCTGCTCGGCGACGACATCCCGAGCGATAAGCTGAGCCGCGCGCCGCGGCTCGGGATGAATTTCGGCTTTCCCTACTGTCACGGCGGCGACACGCCCGACCCCGAATTCGGTAAGGACCACGCGTGCAGCGAGTTCACACCGCCCGTCGCCAAGCTCGGCGCGCACGTAGCCGCGCTCGGCATGCGTTTTTACGACGGCGCGATGTTTCCGGCCGACTACCGCAACAACATTTTCATCGCCGAACACGGCTCCTGGAATCGCAGCAAGAAGTCCGGCTACCGCGTCGTGCACGTGATCGCCGATCCGGACGGCGGCAACGCGCGCCAGGAAGTCTTTGCCGAAGGCTGGCTACAACCGGGCGAAACCGTCTGGGGCCGTCCCGCCGACGTGCTGCCGCTGCCCGACGGCTCGCTGCTGATCAGCGACGATTACGCCGGCGCGATCTATCGCGTGACGTATTCGGCGCCTTAGCGATCGTTCGCAGGCTTGCCCGACAACCCCGAGGGCAGCCCCTCTGCAGCACCCGCCAAACCTGCGGGCCGCGCCGAAGAAAATCCGTCCGCACGAGACGTCTGCGTTGCCGCAAACACCCTTACACAAACGTTCAGCCCTCACGGCCTGCTCCCTACCCGCCTTCAGCCCCGCGCCTAGTCGCAATGTGACCTCCCGCGCGCGGCAGGCGTAGAATGCGCGTCGGTCCGCGCCATGCGGCGCGCCGCTCCTGTCGCTCCTTTCGACCGCCCGTCATTCTGCCCACGCGTCCATGTCCACCGCTGCCTCGACTTCCCCGCGCTTCAGATCCAAGACCATTACCGCCGCGCTCGCGTTCCTTTTCGGCAGCCTCGGCGCCCATCGCTTCTATCTGTACGGCACCCGGGACATTTACGGCTGGGCGCATCTGATCGGCACGCTGATCGGCATTCCCGGCGTGATGTTGCTGATCGCCACCGAGCGCGCGTCGATACTCGGCTGGGTGCTCGCGACCATCGGCGCCATTTCGCTTTTCGCCGCGTTTCTTGCCGCGCTCGTCTACGGGCTGCGTCCGGATCAGAAATGGGACGCGCAGTTCAACGCCCACACCCAACGCAAAAGCCGCTCCGGCTGGACGGTCATTTTCATCGTCATCTTTTCGCTGCTGATCGGCGCGTTCCTGCTGATGACCGGCCTCGCCGTCTCATTCCAGACCTACTTCGAGAGTCAGGTGGAAGCGGCCAAGGCACTCTCGCAGTAACGGCCAGCGGGCGGGTTCCAGGCACCGCGCTAAAACAGCCTCAATTGCGGATTGTCGCGTGACGCTTCCCGCTCACGCGATGGCTCGCCCCGCCGGAAGTGCGACATGTCGAGAATGCCCCGGTCGCGCCCGTTCAGCCCCAAACGGCGCACGGTCTGGTGAAAACGCTGCTTGAGCATGTCCGCCCATAAACCCTCTCCTTTCATGCGCGTCGAAAACGACGAGTCGTAGTCCTTGCCGCCGCGCATGTCGCGCACGCGGCTCATGACCCGCTCGGCCCGGTCGGGAAAATGCGCGCTCAGCCAGTCCTTGAAGAGCGGCGCGACCTCCCACGGCAAACGCAGCACGATATAGCTCGCGTTGCTGGCACCGGCTTGCGTGCACGCTTCGAGCACGCGCTCCATATCCGGTTCGGTGACGAACGGGATGACCGGCGCAATGCTGACGCCCACCGGAATGCCGGCCTCGCTCAGCGTACGGATAGCGCGCAGACGGCGCGACGGCGTGGCCGCGCGCGGTTCGAGCGTGCGCGCGATGTCGGCATCGAGCGTGGTGATCGTGATCGCCGCCATGAATTGCCCGCGCGCGGCCATCGGCGCGAGCAGGTCAATGTCGCGCTCGATCAGCGACGACTTGGTGATCGCCGCGAACGGCTGGCTGCGTTCGCTGAGCACTTCAATCACACGGCGCGTCAGGCGCAAGTCGCGTTCGGCCGGCTGCCATGCGTCGGTGGCCACGCCGAGCGCGATCGGCTCCGGCACATAGGACTTCTTCGACAGCTCGCGTTCGAGCAATTCCGGCGCATTGATCTTCGCGTAGATACGGCTTTCGAAGTCGAGCCCCGGCGACAGTCCCAGATAACTGTGCGTCGGCCGCGCAAAGCAATAGATGCAGCCATGCTCGCAGCCGCGATACGGATTCAACGACACGCCGAACGGAATATCCGGCGACGCATTGCGCGTGAGGATGGTCCTGGCGCGCTCCTCGAACACCTGCGTGCGCAGCGCCCTCGGCTCGCCGTCTTCCGTGGCGCCCGGCAGCCAGCCGTCGTCGACCGCTTCGCGCTGGTCGACTTCGTAGCGGCCTTGCAGGTTCGTCACCGCTCCACGCCCCTTGCGAGGCGCAGGCGGCGCAATCGGAAATTCGGGAATGGAAGAGGTGTCGGGATCGGTCACGGCAAGCCACGGCAAGAGCTACACAAACGCACGTCCAAACAAAAAAAACGGCGCAAAATACCTGTATAAATATACAGTGTTTACGCCGTTTGTCGAGCGTTGTTTCCACGCCCGCGAACTGGGCGCTGAAGCCGCCGCCGCGCGCCCTTGCGCCTTTATTCCCTCTTGTGCCGCCTAGGAGCCGCTACTCGCCCACCGCGATCGTCAGCGTCTCCTTGATCTCCTCCATCACCACATAGCTCTTCGACTGCACCGCGCCCGGCAGCTGCAGCAGGATGTCGCCGAGCAGCTTACGGTAGTCGGCCATCTCGCCAATGCGCGCCTTGATCAGATAATCGAAGTCGCCCGAGACGAGATGGCACTCGAGTACCTCGGGGATCTTCTGCACCTCGCGCCGGAACTGGTCGAACATGTTGCCGCTCTTGTGGTCGAGCGTGATCTCGACGAACACGAGCAGCGCCGCGCCCAGCTCGGCGGGGTTCACGCGCGCGTGGTAGCCCATGATCACGCCGTCGCGCTCCATGCGCTTGACGCGCTCGATGCACGGCGTCACCGACAGCCCGACCTGCTCCGCGAGGTCCTTCATCGCCATCCGGCCGTCCTGCTGCAGGAGCCGCAGGATCTTGTGATCGAGCTTGTCGAGGGCCCGCACAGGCTGGCGCTGTGTACGCATGATGTTTTTTCTGAAAATGATGAAAATACGATAACAAAACCTGACGAGCTGTTAATAGTATAGCGGTTAACACTGGGCAAACCGCGTTACACCTCGGGTTAGCACTGACGAGTCGAACGTGAATCGAGCCAACTCGACACCGCCGGCGAACGCCACCGCCCTACTCACCTTTCTGAAATATCTGGAGCAGCTATGCGAGTCGTCGTTTTGGGCAGTGGCGTGGTCGGCGTGACGAGTGCGTACTATCTTGCGCGCGCGGGTCACGAGGTGACCGTCATCGACCGCGAGGCCGGCCCGGCGCTCGAAACCAGTTTCGCCAACGCAGGCCAGATCTCGCCGGGCTATGCGTCGCCGTGGGCTGCGCCGGGCGTGCCGCTGAAGGCCGTCAAGTGGATGTTCCAGAAGCATGCGCCGCTCGCGATCCGTCTCGACGGCACGGCGTTCCAGCTGCAATGGATGTGGCAGATGCTGCAAAACTGCACGGCGTCGCGCTACGCGGTGAACAAGAGCCGCATGGTGCGCCTCGCCGAATACAGCCGCGATTGTCTACAGGCGCTGCGCGCCGACACCGGTATCCGCTACGAAGGCCGCACCGGCGGCACGCTGCAGGTGTTCCGCACGCAGCAGCAGTTCGACGGCGCCGCGAAAGACATCGCCGTGCTGCAGGACGCCAATGTGCCGTACGAACTGCTGTCGGCGGCCGAACTCGCACAGGCCGAACCGGCGCTTGCCGCGGTATCGCACAAGCTCACGGGCGGCCTGCGTCTGCCCGGCGACGAAACCGGCGACTGCCAGATGTTCACGACGCGCCTGGCCGCGCTCGCCGAAGAACTCGGCGTCAAGTTCCGCTACAACACGCCGATCGACGCGCTCGCGATGGCGGGCGGCCGCATCGCCGGCGTGCAATGCGGCGGCGAACTGGTGCGTGCGGATTCGTTCGTGGTCGCGCTCGGCTCGTACTCGACGCGCTTCCTCGACGGCATCGTGAAGATTCCGGTCTATCCGCTGAAGGGTTACTCGATCACCGCGCCGATCGTCGATGCGGCGGCCGCGCCGGTGTCGACGGTGCTCGACGAGACCTACAAGATCGCGATCACGCGCTTCGACGACCGGATTCGCGTCGGCGGCATGGCCGAGATCGTCGGCTTCGACAAATCGCTGCGCCAGGCGCGCCGCGAAACGCTCGAACTGTGCGTGAACGACCTGTTCCCGGGCGGCGGCGATACGTCGAAGGCGACCTTCTGGACCGGTCTGCGGCCGATGACGCCGGACGGCACGCCGATCGTCGGCCGCACGCCGGTGCCGAACCTGTTCCTGAACACGGGGCATGGCACGCTCGGCTGGACAATGTCGTGCGGCTCGGGCCAGTTGCTGGCCGATCTGATGTCGGGCAAGCAGCCGGCCATCCGCGCCGACGATCTGTCGGTGCATCGCTATCTGGGTGAGACGGCGGGCGAGCATCGGCCGGCTTATGCGTGATCGAGCGGCGCAAGCAACGTTGACCTCGGCATCGAACGGCATGCCGATGCGTTGATACGGACGTAGCAAGCATCGCTGAGTGCGAACAGCAAAACCCAAATCGCAAAAACAAACGGCGCCTCACGAGGCGCCGTTTGCATTGCAGCCGGCATGAACAGCATGAACATCCAGAGAACGTCCGCCGATCATCCAGCCACGATCGCGTCACCCATCCGCGCTCAGAACTGATCCTCCGACAACGCCAGCACGCCCTCGCCGCCCTTCGCATTGACGATCGCCACTTCGAGCGCCGCCGCCTGCGGCAGCACATGCTCCGCGTAGAACCGCGCGGTCGCGATCTTCGCGTCATGGAACGCGGGATCGTCGGCGCGCCGCGCCGACGCCGCGAGCATCGCCCGCGCCATCTGCCAGCCGCCGAGCACGATGCCCGCGAGCTTCAGATACGGCACGCTGCCCGCGAACACCGCATTCGGATCGCCCTTCGCATTCGCGAGAACGAAATCGACGACCGCGTTCATCGCCCGCTGCCCCTGCGCAAGCTGCGTCTTCATCGACGCAAACGCCTGCCCCTGTTGTGCATCTTGCTGCGCGCCCAGCGCCTCAACCGTTCCGGCAATGCCCGCAAGCAGTTCCTTCGCAACCTTGCCGCCGTCGCGCAGCGTCTTGCGGCCGATCAGATCATTCGCCTGGATCGCGGTCGTGCCTTCGTAGATCGGCAGAATGCGTGCGTCGCGGTAGTACTGCGCGGCGCCCGTTTCCTCGATGAAGCCCATACCGCCATGCACCTGCACGCCGAGGCTCGTCACATCGACCGACAGTTCCGTGCTCCAGCCCTTCACGATCGGCACGAGGTATTCGTAGATCGCCTGATGCTGCGCGCGCGTCGCTTCGTCCGGATGACGATGCGCGAGATCGCAGTGCGACGCCGCGACATACGCGAGCGCGCGCGATGCCTCGGTGAGGCCACGCATCGTCGACAGCATGCGGCGCACGTCCGGGTGCTGGATGATCGCGACCGACTGCTTCGCCGAACCATCCACGGGACGGCTCTGCACGCGCTCCTTCGCATACGCGACGGCCTTCTGGTACGCGCGGTCCGAGATCGCGACGCCCTGCATGCCGACCGCGAAACGCGCGGCATTCATCATGATGAACATGTATTCGAGGCCGCGATTCTCCTCGCCGATCAACTCGCCGATCGCGCCGCCGTGATCGCCGAACTGCAGCACCGCGGTGGGGCTCGCCTTGATGCCGAGCTTGTGCTCGATCGACACGCAATGCACGTCGTTGCGCGCGCCGAGCGAACCGTCCTCGTTGACGAGAAACTTCGGCACGAGGAAGAGCGAAATGCCCTTCACGCCTTCGGGCGCGTTCGGCGTGCGCGCGAGCACCAGATGCGCGATGTTCTGCGCCATGTCGTGCTCGCCCCACGTGATGAAAATCTTCGTGCCGAACAGCCTGAACGAACCGTCGGCCTGCGGCTCGGCGCGCGTGCGCACGAGCGCGAGATCGGAGCCGGCCTGCGGCTCGGTCAGGTTCATCGTGCCGGTCCATTCGCCCGAGATCAGCTTCGGCACGAAGGTCTGCTTCTGCGCTTCGCTGCCGGCCGTCAGCAGCGCTTCGATCGCGCCGTCGGTCAGCAGGGGACACAGCGCGAACGACAGGTTCGACGCGTTCAGCATCTCGACGCACGGCGTCGCGATCAGCTTCGGCAATCCCTGCCCTTCATAGTCGAGCGGATGCTGTACGCCCTGCCAGCCGCCCTCGGCGAACTGGCGGAACGCGTCCCTGAAACCCGGCGTCGCGGTAACGACGCCGTCCTTCCAGCTGCTCGGATTGCGATCGCCCTCGACGTTCAGCGGCGCGAGCACTTCGCCGCACAGTTTCGCCGATTCGTCGAGCACGGCCTGGGCCGTGTCGAGGTTCGCGTCCTCGAAGCCAGGCAGCGTCGCGATGTCTTCGAGTCCGGCCAGTTCTTTCATCACGAACAGCATGTCCTTGATGGGCGCCGTATAGCTCATGTCGGTTCTCCTCCCTTGATATGAAAAAAGGGCGCGGGACTTGATCGGTCCTGCGCCCTTCGCTTGCTGTCGGCAGCCTTTTTCAGGCGCCGCGGCGCTTAGCCGAGTTCGTTCACGAGTTCCGGCACGAGCGTGAACAGATCGCCGACCAGACCGTAATCGGCGACGCTGAAAATCGGCGCTTCCTCGTCCTTGTTGATCGCGACGATCACCTTCGAGTCCTTCATGCCCGCCAGATGCTGGATCGCCCCCGAGATGCCGACCGCGACGTACAGCTGCGGCGCGACGATCTTGCCGGTCTGACCCACCTGATAGTCGTTCGGCACGTAGCCCGCGTCGACCGCCGCGCGCGAGGCGCCCAGCGCCGCGCCGAGCTTGTCGGCCAGCGGCTCCAGAACCTTCGTGTAGTTCTCGCCGCTGCCCAGACCCCGGCCGCCCGACACGATGATCTTCGCGCTCGTCAGTTCCGGACGGTCCAGCTTCGTCACTTCACGGCTCACGAACTGCGAGATGCCCGCGTCGGCTGCAGCCTCGATCTTCTCGACCGCCGCGCTGCCGCCTTCGGCTGCCACTGCATCGAAGCCCGTCGTGCGGACCGTGATGACCTTGATCGGGTCAGCCGATTGCACGGTGGCGATCGCGTTGCCCGCGTAGATCGGACGCTCGAACGTGTCCGGCGAGTCCACCGCCGTGATGTCGCTGATCTGCGCGACGTCGAGCTTCGCCGCGATACGCGGCGCGATGTTCTTGCCCGAAGCGGTCGCCGGCACGAGGATGTGCGAGTAGTTCTTCGCGATGTTCA
>NZ_VWWM01000005.1:0-186554 GCF_011752945.1 Paraburkholderia sp. Cy-641 | reverse complement strand
GCTTCGGCGTGAAGGAAGCCGAGCAGGTCGGCAACCTGATCGCCGACGTGCTGGATAACCCGGAAGATGCGGCAACGATCGAGCGCGTGCGTGGGCAGGTCGCCGAGTTGACCCAGCGTTTCCCGGTCTACCGCTAAGCCGCCATGCATTGCCCCTTCTGCCGCCACGCCGATACGCAGGTCGTCGACTCGCGCGTATCCGAAGACGGCGCGACGATTCGCCGGCGCCGCCGCTGCCCGGCCTGCGACAAGCGTTTTACGACGTATGAGCGGGTCGAGCTGGCGTTGCCGTCGGTCGTCAAGAAGGATGGCAGCCGCACGGAGTTCGATCGCCGCAAGATCGTCGCGAGCATGCAACTGGCGCTGCGCAAGCGCCCGGTTGCGGCGGACGCGATCGACGCGGCGGTCGCCCGCATCGAGTATCAACTGCTCGGCAGCGGCGAGCGCGAGGTGCGCAGCGAGCGTCTCGGCGAACTCGTGATGAACGAGTTGCGTGCGCTCGACACGATCGCCTATGTCCGTTTTGCTTCGGTGTACCGGCGCTTCGAAGACGTCTCCGAATTCGAGGACGTGATCGAGGAATTCCGCCGCGCCTCTTCTCCTCCCAAGCCTTCCCGCAAGCGCTGAGCGCAGGCGTGCCGCGCGTTGTTCGCGGGCATTCGCACCGGTATTCGCATTCATTGTTTCGCGCTTTTCGCGCGTCTTTTCACGCATCGCTACCTCGCTCGATGATGGTTCGTCGCGGGTATTGTTGTCTGCCATAGCGTCCGAATACCACCTGGCCATTCGGCCGATTGCTGGGCGCTCGGCAAATCGCTAGATTGGCTGCATCCATTCGAAACGCTCAGGGATGCAGATGAAATGCAATGCGATTTGCCGGCCGTCGCGCGCCGGTTTCACACTCGTCGAAACGCTGGCCGTGATAGCGCTGCTGGCCGTCATCGCGGTGATGGCGACGCCAGCGTTCGTTGCGTGGCATGTGCGCGATCAGGTCGACGCCCGCGCCCGGGCTTTGCTGTCGACCTTCGCCTATGCACGCAGCGAGGCGTTGCGCCGCGGTACGCGCGTGACCGTCTGCCGGACCAATGCGGCGCGCGCCTGCCTTGCCGCCGGGCAACCATGCGGCGACGCGATTGCCGACTGGGCCTGCGGCTGGGCCGTGCTCGCCGAGCGTGGCGGCAAGCTCTCGCTGCTGCGCGCGCAACCGTCGCTTGCGGCAGTGAGCATCACGGGCGTGCAAACGGACCTGACGTTCACGCCACCCGCCGGACAACTGATCGGCGCATTCCGAAACTTCGATATTGCGCCGCGAAGTCCATCCAAAGCGATGCAAGGGACTATGTGGCGACGCTGCATCCGCATTGCGTCGGGCGGTCGCGCGCGGATTTCCGAAGGCGCGTGTGGAGCGACGTCATGATGCGAAGCGCGCCGAATACCCGTTTGCGTCGATTTGTGCCGGCTTGCGCAGGTAGTTCGCTAATCGAAGTGATGCTGGCGGTCGCATTGATCGCGGTGAGCGCATTGGGTTTGATCGCGGGTCAGCTGTGGATCGCGCGCGAAGCCCGCGCGATGACGATGCGAGAAAACGCTGCATGGATCGCCGATTCGGTCGTCGAAGCGTTGGCGGTGCCCCCGGCAAGCGATGCCGCGCTAAACCAATGGAGCGCCCGTGCAGGCGTTGTCTTGCCGCATGGCGAAGCGTCGCTGGCAGAGAATGGTGCAGTTGCGGCGGCGCGCGTGACCTGGGACGCCGTGCACGACATGCCCGGTGCGGGTGACGTCGACGTGATCGACAAACCGGAGGCTTGCGGTGGCGTGGCGGTTCCCGCAGGCACTTCCTGCGTTGCATTGGCGTTCGTGAAATGAGGCGGCGACTTGTAGCTCGCGGTCACACGCTTATCGAGTTCGTGATTGCGATGGCACTCGGATTGATCGTGACTGCGGGCGCCGTTTCGCTCTACACGACGCAGCGCAATGCGTTCGAGCGCGCGAGCAATGCGATGCGGATTCGCGAAGCCGGTTTGACCACGCTGATGCTGATTGGCCAGCAATTGCAGATGGCCGGTTTCGTTCCCGCGGACGTCGTCGGCTACGCGGCGCCGCCTGCATTGTTCGGCTGCTCGGGAGGTCGTCCGACGGGTGCCGACAACAGTTCCGGCTGCACGACATTGAGCACGGGTTCGGACGGCGTTGCGATCCGTTACGTTGGCGATGCCGTGTCCACGTGGCCGTCTTCGAGCGGAGAGATAACCGATTGCGTGGGGCAAGCGGTAAAGAGCAGCGACGCGGCGCTCGGCACTCAGGGTGTGCCGGTCGTCAATCGCTACTTTGCCAACGTCAGTGGCTCGACCGGCGAGCCGGAGCTTTACTGCGAGGGCAATGGCAATGCGGGCACCGCGCAGCCGCTGGTGGAAGGCGTCGAGCGCGTGCGGTTGCGCTACTGGCTGGCCGGCGCACTCGATGCGATCAATGCGTCGGCGGTGCCGGCGGATCAATGGGGCAACGTCGTCGCGGTGGATCTTTGCGTGCTCGTGCGTGGTGCGCCGCAAGGGCAGCGTGCGCGCTATGTCGATTGCGACGGCGTGAGCACGCTCGGCGCCGATTTGCGGCCGCGACAGGCGTTTTCGCGTCGCGTTGCGCTACGCAATCGCGTGGAGGCGGGGGCTGCATCGTGATGGTCCACGAGAAATCGACGTGGTCGAGTGATGGCCCTGGCTGGCACCGCCAGTGCCGCATGCAGTGCATGAAGTTGGGATACCCAGGCAAATTCAATGGTCCGTCCGGTTGGCTCGCCCATGCATCGTGCGTTCGCCAACGCGGCGTCGTCTTGCCGATCGTGCTGCTGATTGCCGCGATGATGCTGGCCACGTCCGCAATCTGGTTCGAAACATCGCTCGCGTCGGCGCGTGCGGCGACCAATGTACGCGATTATTTGCAGGCTTTTCATGCGGCGGATTCGGCGTTGACTTTGTGTGAGCGCAACGTCCTTGCAATGGGTGTCGATGCGAACATGCCGCCGCCGCTCGCGGCGGGCGAGCCGGTCCAATGGAAGCTTGCAGCCGCGTTCGAAGCCGGCGCTGTGACGCCTGTCGCGCAATGGCCGGAGGCGCAGGCGCCGCAGTGTCTCGTCGAGGCCTGGCGTCTTGCCAGCCGGGCGAATGCCACCGCGTATCTGCTGAGCGCGCGTGGCTTCGGCCACACGAGTGAATCGCAGGTCTGGCTGCAACTGGAACTGGTGGTCGAGGACG
Organism: Paraburkholderia sp. Cy-641; assembly: GCF_011752945.1. Lineage (NCBI taxonomy): Bacteria > Pseudomonadati > Pseudomonadota > Betaproteobacteria > Burkholderiales > Burkholderiaceae > Paraburkholderia > Paraburkholderia sp. Cy-641. The sequence goes on along the minus strand of NZ_VWWM01000005.1, from coordinate 183,307 downwards.
GCGCTATCGAGCGTCATTGGCGGCGTGTTGCCGCGAGGCCATTCTGATGGGAGGTGCATGACGAAATCGACTGCATCGGCATTCACGCTGCTCGAACTGATGATCGCGCTGGCGATAACCGCGACGCTCGCCGTGTTTGCGATTCCTTCGTACCGCAGCCATATTGCGCGAACGCATCGGGTCGATGCGGCGTCCGCGTTGTATCGCGCGGCGCAATTCGTCGAGGGCGCGGCGAGCGACAGCGTGCCGACATTGCCCGCGGGATTCGATCAGGCGCCGCAATCCGGCACGGCGATCTATCGCCTGCACGTATTGCCTGGGGACGACACGAACGGCGGCTATGCGATCGAAGCGGCACCGGTGGATGCCGGGCCGATGCGTGACGATCCCTGCGGCACGTTCACGCTCGATGCGACGGGGCAGCGCGGCAACAGAAACGAGGCGGGCGGTTCGACGCCGGCCAGTAGCGAGTGCTGGAATACGTCGTAGCCTGGCGTGAGGCGGATATGCGGTGCGACGCAAAGCGCGCTTTGCTCGATACTCGCCATGCAGCCGCACGAACGCGAACTAGCGCAAACACACGCGGAAAAACTCGCGTTCAACGCATCGCAACGCACTACAACGTATTCGCATTGCAACGCATCCGCATTACACCGTATCAATACCCGCTTTCGGCCGAATCGGCCTTCTCCGCAGCAGACTCTCCCGTCGCTGCCGTAGCCGTCTGGGCCGCCGCCTTCGCCGACGAATCGTTCTTCATCTGCTGCCAGATGCGAAACGCTTCCCACGCGGCGAGCGCCACGCCGCCCCATTTGAGCGCGGGTTTGGCGCTTGCCATGACGGTCGCGCGCAGCGGCTTGGCGAGCAGCATCGAGATGATCGAGCTGACGAACGGGTACTGCTTCAGAAGCGCGCCGAGGGTGCCCGCGTTGAGCACGCTCCCCTTCGATCCACGGCCCATGCGCGCGCCGCCGAAGCCCGGAACGATGAACTTGAGCCAACTGAAGTGCGTGACCGCCTGGCGCAATTCGATGGTGGCCTGCGCGAGTTCGACGCGCTCCACGTCTGCGCGCACGAGCAGCAGTTCCTTGCGCAGCGCGCGCAGATGCGGCGCGCTCAAGTCCTTCGACGGATGGCGCGGGTGACGGAATGCGGTATCGGGACGGGGCTGGTTCATGGCGTGTCGGGGCGTGACGGCGGCAGTGAGGGAGAGGGCGATCGGCGTCGGGCGAACGACGTCACGGCTTGCGAAACGCGTCGCGGTCTTTTTCGAACTCTGCGAGGGTGGCTTCGAACACCATGGGCGCGTTGCGCAAACCGCTGCGTGCTTTCAGCGCGCATACGAGGCCGGCAATCGCGTAAACCGCGGTGATGCCGCCGAGCGCCTGCAGGCGGTAGGTGTCCCAGAAGGCGATGGCGATCAGCGCGGTCAGGGCGATCAGTGCCATCGTGGCGAGCATCATCGCGGCAAGGCCGAGAAACAGCACGCCTAGCAGACGGTCTTTTTCCTCGGCGAGTTCGATGCCCACCAGTTCGAGCCGCGTCTGCAGAATGGTAAACACGGAACTGAGAATGCGGCGCAACGGACTATGCTCTGCGCGCTGCGATTGGGTTTCGGTCGTCATGGCTGTGGGCGTTGCTGGTGAGGGCCTCGCTGGCGCGCACGCGCGCCAGAACAAGCGGACCGGCGAGGCTCGCGCCGGTCCACCCGGTTTGCCGGTGCGCCGGACGTGCCTGCTCCGGCGGCCGCACCGGCCTTACTTGCGATTGATCAGCAAGCCGACCAGCACACCGACACCGGCTGCGATGCCGATGGACGCCCACGGATGCTCGTGCACGTAGTCGTCGGTGGCACGCGCGGCTTTCTTGCCTTTTTCGACCACGACGACCTGTACGTCGGCCGCCTTTTCCTTGGCCTGCTTCAGGCGCGACAGCGCGGTTTCGCGCAGTTCCGAAGCGCGCTCGCCGGTGGCGCTCGCAGCCTGCTTCAGCAGGTCCTCAGCGTCCGCGAGGACGGTTTTGATATCCGACATCAATCTCTCCTTGTTGACTTCCGACATTGACAGCTCCCCTTTGTCTCACGCCACGCGTGAATCGTAACCAAAGAAACGGCCGCTGGCGAGCGCAGTGCCCGGTTGTTCCAGGCCGACGCATGAACCGTTCCCGATACCGCAAAGCACGATGGCACCCGTTTGAGGGCAGTCTGCTCCAGATCGGCATCAGATGGAGTTGATCTGTCCCGCAAAGTTTCCCTGAAATAGGAGAAAATTACAAAAATGCATAAAGTAGTGACGCGATGTTGGTTCGTCATATACCGTCGCTGCCGTATGCTTTAACGTTGCGGGGCGCCGCGGGCAACGGCTCGCGTGCAACACGTCCGGATACTTTCCGAAAACCTATGAGGAGATGCACTATGAGTCTACGTCTTGGCGACATCGCGCCCGATTTCGAGCAGGAGTCGAGTGTCGGCCGGATCCGGTTTCATGAATGGCTCGGCAATAGCTGGGGCGTGCTGTTTTCGCACCCGGCCGATTTCACGCCGGTCTGCACGACCGAACTGGGCCTGACCGCGAAGCTCGCGAGCGAGTTCGAAAAGCGCGATGTGAAGACGATCGCGTTGTCGGTCGACAGCGCGGAGTCGCACAAGGAGTGGATCAAGGACATCAACGAGACGCAGGCGGCGAGCGTCGGCTTTCCGATTCTCGCGGACGGCGATCGCAAGGTTGCCGAGCTGTACGACATGATCCACCCGAACGCGAACGAAACGCTCACGGTCCGCTCGCTCTTCGTGATCGATCCGAAAAAGAAGGTGCGTCTCATCATCACGTACCCGGCGAGCACCGGCCGCAATTTCGACGAAGTGCTGCGCGTGATCGACTCGCTGCAACTGACCGACAGTCACTCGGTGGCGACGCCGGGCAACTGGAAGCAGGGCGATGACGTCGTGATCGTCCCGTCGCTGAAGGACGAGGAAGTCATCAAGCAGAAATTCCCGAAGGGCTACAAGGCGTTGCGTCCGTATCTGCGCATGACGCCGCAGCCGGACCGGTAAGCGGTGGGCTGAAGCATAGTGAGGCGGGCTCGACGCGCGCTTCGCTATGTCTTGAGTAGCACGCGCTTGAGGCCGCACAAAAACAGAAAGCCGGCTCGTAAGAACCGGCTTTCTGTTTTGGGCGATGGATCGTGGATCGCCACCCACCGCGCGAGTCAACACAACACACCCGGGACACGCCCGGTACATCGACCGGGCAGCGAAAATCAGAAAAACGCCTGAATACCCGTTTGCGCGCGGCCGAGAATCAGCGCGTGCACATCGTGCGTGCCTTCATAGGTGTTCACGACTTCGAGGTTCACGAGGTGGCGCGCGATGCCGAACTCGTCCGAGATGCCATTGCCGCCAAGCATGTCGCGGGCGAGGCGGGCGATGTCGAGCGCCTTGCCGCACGAATTGCGCTTCATGATCGAGGTGATTTCGACGGCCGCCGTGCCTTCGTCCTTCATGCGGCCAAGGCGCAGCACGCCTTGCAGGCCGAGCGTGATTTCGGTCTGCATGTCGGCGAGCTTTTTCTGGATCAGCTGGTTCGCGGCGAGCGGCCGGCCGAACTGCTTGCGATCGAGCACGTATTGGCGCGCGGTGTGCCAGCATGCTTCAGCCGCGCCGAGCGCCCCCCAGGCGATGCCGTAGCGCGCCGAATTCAGGCACGTGAACGGGCCGCGCAGGCCGCTCACACCGGGCATGATGTTCTCTTCCGGCACGAACACTTCGTCGAGCACGATTTCGCCGGTGATCGAGGCGCGCAAGCCTACCTTGCCGTGGATCGCCGGTGCCGACAGACCCTTCCAGCCCTTCTCGAGAATGAAGCCGCGGATGGTGTCCTTGCCGTTTTCCTCGAGCTTCGCCCATACGACGAACACGTCGGCGATCGGCGAATTGGTGATCCACATCTTCGAGCCCGACAGCGAATAGCCGCCGTCGACCTTCTTCGCGCGCGTGACCATGCTGCCCGGATCGGAGCCGTGATTCGGCTCGGTCAGCCCGAAGCAGCCGATCCACTCGCCGCGCGCGAGCTTCGGCAGATATTTTTCCTTCTGCGCGTCCGAGCCGAATTCGTAGATCGGCACCATTACGAGCGACGATTGCACCGACATCATCGAGCGGTAGCCGGAATCGACGCGCTCCACTTCGCGCGCGATCAGGCCGTACGCGACGTAGTTCAGGCCGGGGCCGCCGTATTGCTCGGGGATCGTCGGGCCGAGCAGACCGAGTTCGCCCATTTCGCGAAAGATCTCGACATCGGTCTTCTCGTGGCGGAACGCTTCGAGCACGCGCGGCAGCAGCTTGTCCTGCGAGTACGCCGCGGCGGCATCGCGCACCATGCGTTCGTCTTCGGTGAGCTGCTGATCCAGCAGCAACGGGTCTTCCCAGTGAAACTGCGCGGCGACGGCCATGACGTATCTCCTGATTTTTCGCCCGGAACGAGCTTGACTCAAGTTCCGCCTTGCGAAACAATGTTTTGCAAACGACGCCCGAGTGTATCACCCTATGACGCTGCCTTCCACTTTCTCCGCACCGCTCGACGAGCGCAAATTCGTCGTGGCGCTGGCGCGCGGGCTCGACCTGCTGCGCGCGTTCCGGCCTGGCGAGACGATGCTCGGCAACCGCGATTTCGTCGAACGCACGGGGTTGCCGAAGGCGACCGTCAATCGCCTCGCGTACACGCTGACTGTGCTCGGCTATTTGCGGCTCGACGAAACGCACGGCAAATATGCGCTCGACGCGGGCGTGCTGTCACTTGGTTTTGCGCTGCTGGCGAGCACCGATACGCTCGAACTCGCGCGTCCACATATGCGCGCGTTCGCGCGCGAGGTCGGCGCGGCGGTGTCGCTCGGTTGCCGCGACGGGCTCGACATGATCTATCTCGAGACGATCCGCAGCGAGACCGCGCTGACGCTCGGGCTTGCCTCGGGCTCGAAGCTGTCGATGCTGACGAGTTCGATGGGCCGCGCCTATCTCGCCGTGCAGCCGCCCGACGCACGCACGGCGCTGATCGCCGAACTGAGGAAGGCGGCGGGCAAGGCCGGTGCGCTGCGGGTTGCCGAGGCCGAAAAGGAAATCGCCGCGTTCGCGGCCGAGCGCTGCTGCTATTCGTTTCGCGCGTGGCACGACGACGTCAACGCGGTCGCGGTGCCGTTTCGCGAGCCGCGCGAGGGGCGCTGGCTCGTGCTCAGTTGCAGCGGGCCGGCTTCGTCGATGGGGGAGGAGGTGTTTCGCGAGAACGTCGCGCCGCGCCTGAAGGCGCTTGCGCGGCGACTAGGCGAGCCGGGCTGAAAAAGGGCTGACGAGGCAAGCGGGCGATGGGCCAATGGACCGTCGGACCGTTGCATTGGGCCAATAAGGCAACGGGTCGATAGCGCGGCGCGAACCCGCGCCGCATGAACGCGCCGGAAAAACTCACGCCGCCCGGTCGTGATAATGCGCGTTGAACAACGGCCCCTGCACGAAGCGCACGTCGTACTGCTGCAACGCGACGAACTGCGCTTCATCCACCACACGATTGAAAATCAGCGGCACATGCAGGCGGTTCGCATAGCCGACCAGCGGCTTGACCGTCGCATCGCGCAACGCGACGCCCGCATCCATCTTGATGAAGTCGAGCCGCGCCGTTTCCGACACCGACAGGATCTGCCCCGCGTTCGACAGATTGCCCGCCACCTTGAAACCGTAATGCTGATAGCTGCGCGTCAGGTAGCCGAGGAAGGTCTTGTGTGCGACCGCGGCCGCCGGCAACTCGATCACGATGCGCGCCGGACTCAATCCGAACGACGTCAGCACGTTCGAAAAATGCTGGCCGTGATCGTATTTCACGCTCTTGAGCAGCCGCTCGTGCACGCGCAGAAACAGCAGCCCATGCCGTTGGGCGCCAAAGAAATTGATCGCATGCAGCGCGCGCGACATGCGATCGAGCGCGACCAGTTGCTGATCGTCGGCGATCCGGTCGAAGGGATCGAAGACGTCGGACGGCGGCGTGTCGAGCCGGTGCGTGACGGCCTGAAAGCCGAGTTCGTCGCCGAAGCGGTCGACGCCTTCCGCGCCGCATGACAGCGACTGCGCGAGCGCATGCACGCTGATGTCGAAGATCGGCTCGTAGGCGCTCGCGAGTTCGAGGCCGTCGCAGCGTGCGAGCGCGATGCCGTCGTGCGCGCCGTCCCCCATCGCCAGATACTTGCCGAGAAACGGATGGTGGGTGGCGCGGGCGACGAGATCGGGGATGGTCGGCGGAATCATGAAATGGGATCAAGGGCAACGATGGATGCCGCGCCCGCCGCGTGGCGATGCGAAGCGCGACACAAAACGCGACGCAATGGGCGCATGGTTCGATGGTAGCAGTCCGCGCCGCGCGCACATGAACAAAATGCTCATAACGATATTGGCCGGACGCCTGTCCGCGCGGGCTTCACCGGGCGGTACGGCGCGCGGGAAGCGGCTCTGGCGCCAGTTCGGGGACAGATTGCCCGATCGGCCTCCAGGGTATACGTTATTTTCACTATTCATAATTCGTTTTACTATTCGTAAATTAAAGGGCGGCTGCGACGGTCGGGAACGTTGACACCGAGCCGGGTCGAGCCGGGCTGTCGGCCGCGCGGCGTAGCAGGTCCGGCCCGCCATGCCGGCCGCGCAGTACGAAAATGGATGCGGAAACAAGCGGGCTGAATGCGGAAACAAGCGGGCGCGACACGGCAACACGGCCGCGCATCCGCAGCGAATGCCGGCCTGATCGCTTGACCGCCTGACTGAAAAGATCGCGTATTAACGGAGAACCTCGTATGGACACCTCATCACGCACGCCGGCCGCCGGACGCCTGCGGCCGGAAATCGAGCCGGGCTATCAGTCGGGTTTCGCGAACGAGTTCGCGACCGAGGCCTTGCCGGGCGCGCTGCCGAGCGGGCGCAATTCGCCGCAGCGCGCGGCCTACGGGCTGTACGCCGAACAGCTGTCGGGCACCGCGTTCACGGCGCCGCGCGGCCACAACCGCCGCTCCTGGCTGTACCGGATTCGCCCGGCGGCCATGCACCAGCCGTTCACCTTGATGCCCTCGGAGCGGCTCGTCGCCAATTTCGCGGCGATGCCGCCGACGCCGCCGAACCAGTTGCGCTGGGATCCGCTGCCGATGCCTGCCGAGCCGACCGATTTCATCGACGGTTGGGTGACGATGGCCGGCAACGGCGCGGCCGAAGCGATGAGCGGCTGCGCGATTCACCTGTACGCGGCGAACCGCTCGATGCAGGAGCGCTTCTTCTATAGCGCCGACGGCGAATTGCTGATCGTGCCGCAACAAGGGCGTCTGCATATCGCGACCGAATTGGGCCGGCTCGATATCGAGCCGTTCGAGATCGCGGTGATTCCGCGCGGCGTGCGTTTCGCGGTGAGCCTGCCGGACGGCAGCGCGCGCGGCTATATCTGCGAGAACTTCGGTGCGCTGCTGCGTCTGCCGGAACTCGGGCCGATCGGCTCGAACGGGCTCGCCAATCCGCGCGACTTCCTCACGCCGCATGCCGCATACGAAGACCGCGAAGGCGCGTTCGAACTGGTCGCGAAGATGAACGGCCATCTGTGGCGCGCGGACATCGATCATTCGCCGCTCGACGTGGTTGCGTGGCACGGCAACTACGCGCCGTACAAATACGACCTGCGCCGCTTCAACACGATCGGCTCGATCAGCTACGACCATCCGGACCCGTCGATCTTCCTCGTGCTGCAATCGCAAAGCGATACCCCCGGCGTCGATACGGTCGACTTCGTGATCTTCCCGCCGCGCTGGCTCGCCGCCGAAGATACGTTCCGTCCGCCGTGGTTCCATCGCAATGTCGCGAGCGAGTTCATGGGTCTCGTGCATGGCGTCTACGACGCGAAGGCCGAGGGCTTCGTGCCGGGTGGCGCGAGCCTGCACAACTGCATGACGGGCCACGGCCCCGACGCGGATACGTTCGAGAAGGCATCGCAGATCGATACGTCGGTGCCGAAGAAGGTTGGCGACACGATGGCCTTCATGTTCGAGACGCGCACGCTGATCCGGCCGACCCGTTTCGCGCTCGAAACCGCGCAATTGCAGGCGCATTACTACGAGTGCTGGCAAGGCCTCAAGAAACACTTCAATCCGGAGCAACGATGAACGCGGTAAACGATTTTCAGGCGACGCTCGATCCGTCGCGCAAAAGCTGGGTCGAGTCGGCCAACGATCCGGCCAGCGACTTCCCGATCCAGAACCTGCCGTTCGGCATTTTCAGCGACCGTGGCAACGACGTGCCGCGCGTGGGCGTCGCGATCGGCGACACGATCGTCGATCTCGCCGCGTTGCAGGCGGCGAGCCTGCTGAACGTACCCGCGCAGGGCGTGTTCGCGCGCGATGCGCTCAACGACTTCATCGCGCTTGGCCGCGAGGCGTGGCGTAGCGTGCGCATCCAGCTGAGCCAGTTGCTCGCGCGCGAGTGCGCCACCCTGCGCGACGATGCCGCGTTGCGCGCGAAGGCGCTCGTGAGCCAGGCCGAGGCGCGCCTCCATCTGCCGGTGCGGATTCCGGGCTACACCGATTTCTATTCCTCGAAGGAGCACGCGACCAACGTCGGCTCGATGTTTCGCGATCCGAAGAATGCGCTGCTGCCGAACTGGTCGGAGATGCCGATCGGCTACAACGGACGGGCGTCGTCGGTGGTCGTGAGCGGCACGCCGGTGCGGCGCCCGAACGGTCAACTGAAGCTGCCCGATCAGGAACGGCCGGTGTTCGGCGCATGCCGCAAGCTCGATATCGAGCTGGAGATGGGCTTTATCGTCGGCGGCGGTAATGCGTTGGGCGAGCCGATTGCCTGCGAGGATGCCGAGGCGCATATCTTCGGCATGGTGCTGTTGAACGACTGGAGCGCGCGCGATATCCAGCAATGGGAATACGTGCCGCTCGGCCCGTTCAACTCGAAGACCTTCGCGACGACGATCTCGCCGTGGATCGTCACGCTCGACGCGCTCGAACCGTTCCGCGTCGCGCAGCCGCAGCAGGAACCGCAGCCGCTCGACTATCTGCGGCACGACGGCCAGCATGCGTTCGATATCCATCTCGAAGTCACCTTGCGCGCGCAGCACGCGCGCGAGGCAAACACGATCTCGCGGACCAACTTCAGGCACATGTACTGGACGATGGCGCAACAGCTCGCGCATCACACGGTGTCGGGCTGCAATACGCGCGTCGGCGATCTGATGGGCTCGGGCACGATCAGCGGACCGACCGAGGATTCCTACGGCAGCCTGCTCGAACTGACGTGGAACGGCAAGAGGCCGCTCGAACTGAAGGAGGGCGGCACGCGCACGTTCATCGAGGATGGCGACGAGCTGACGCTGGCCGGATGGTGCCAGGGCGAGGGGTATCGCGTCGGGTTTGGTGTGTGCGCGGGCGAGATTCTGCCGGCGCTGCGCTGAGGCGCACGCCGCTCGCCGTCAGCCCGCCATCGCCATGCGCCGCTCGATCGACACCGACCACAGCGTGAGCAGCAGCGCCCCGAACGAGGTCGCGACGCCGACCCACGGCAGCGTCGTGAGCGGTGCGCCCGCGCCGATCGCCATGCCGCCGAGCCAGGCGCCGGTCGCGTTGCCGAGATTGAAGGCGCCCTGGTTCAGCGTCGAGGCGAGGTTCGGCGCATGGCTCGCGCGATCGACGATCAGCATCTGCAGCGGCGGCACGATCGCGAACGCGAGCACGCCCCACACGAAGACCGTCAGCATCGCCGGAATGCGCGCGTGCATCGTGCCCGCGAACACGCACAGGATCACGACGATCGCGAGCAGGAACGCGATCAGCGAGGGCAGCAGTCGCCAGTCGGCGAGCTTGCCGCCGAGCGTGCTGCCGACCGTCAGGCCGAGGCCGAACAGCAGCAGCACGAGCGTGACCGCGTGCGGCGTGAAGCCGGTCACGTCTTCGAGAATCGGCGTGATGTAGGTGAAGGTGGAAAACAGGCTGGCCGAGGCGAGCACGCTGATGCCGAGCACCATCAGCACCTGCGGGTTCTTCAACACGCTGAATTCGCGCACGAGGCTCGCCTTCTGCATCTCGATCTTCGCGGGCAGGCATACCGCGAGCGCGGCCGCCGCCAGCACGCCGATGCCGGTCACGGCCCAGAACGTCGCGCGCCAGCCGACCGCCTGGCCAAGCGCGGTGCCGAGCGGCACGCCAAGCACGTTGGCGAGCGTGAGGCCGGTGAACATCAGGGCGATGGCCTGCGCGCGGCGATTCGGCGCGACGAGCCCCGCCGCGACCACCGAGCCGATGCCGAAGAACGCGCCGTGACAGAACGCGGTGACGATGCGCGCGGCCATCAGCACCGCGTAGCCCGGCGCGACCGCGCACAGCAGATTGCCGACGATGAACACGCCGATCAGGCTCATCAGCGCTTTCTTGCGCGGCATATTGGCGACGGCGATCGCGACGATCGGCGCGCCGATCGTGACGCCGAGCGCATATGCCGACACGAGCATGCCCGCCGCCGGGATCGAGACGGACAGATCGCGCGCGACGTCGGGCAGCAGCCCCATGATGACGAACTCGGTGGTACCGATCCCAAAGGCGGCAACGGCGAGGGCAAGCAGGGGCAAGGGCATGATGACGGGATGCGAGGCGTGAAGCGGCGCGCCGGATACGCGCCGGACGGCGGGCGTTGTCGGGGCGAGAACGCCGGCGCCGGGTCGGGTAAAACAGTAGGGGATTCTACCTAAGTCAAAACAGGCGTGCTCGCAGCTGGGACGGCTGTTGTTTTTTGCGGAATGTGCCGTAAAACAGGCTGTGGTTGCCAGGTTGCCAGGTTGCCAGGTTGCGAGGTTGCGGTTGTCCGGTTGTTGCCGTGCAGCGGCGAGTTCGCCTCATATCGCCTTACTCTATCGCTTCATTGACCGAACGTTTCCCCATGACGCCCCGCCCCCGAGACAAAGCGCGCCGCGCCCGCGACGCCTTCGGCGAACACCGCCTGATATCCGCCCGCGCCTTCGCGCCGCAGCGCCTCGGCGAGATCGTCGAGCGCACTGTTTTCCAATGCCGAGCGGCGGTCGGCCAGCAGGGCGGCCTGCGGCAACGCGGCAAGCTCGGCGGCCAGTTGCTCGGCCGCCGCGCGGGCCGTGCCGTGCGGCACCACGCGGTTGGCAAGACCGATCGCGAGCGCTTCGCGGGCATCGACCGCGCGGCCGGTCAGGATCAGATCGAGCGCGCGCGACAAGCCGATCAGCCGCGGCAGGCGGATCGTGCCGCCGTCGATCAGCGGAATCCCGATGCGCCGGCAGAACACGCCCAGCACCGCATCGTCCTCGACCACCCGCAGATCGCACATGGCCGCAAGCTCCAACCCGCCCGCCACCGCATGGCCCGCTATCGCCGCGATCACCGGCTTGCTGAAGTGCATGCGCGTCGGTCCCATCGGACCGGGGCCGCTGCCGTCGGCGCGCAGTTCGTTGCGGCGCGCGTCGTCGCCAAGCGCGCTCAGGTCCGCGCCCGCGCAAAACGTGCCGCCCGCGCCGAACAGCACCGCCGCGCGCCATGCGGGCTCGGCCTCGAAGCACGCGAACGCGGCGCCGAGCGCCTGTGCGATCGGGCGGTCGACCGCGTTGCGCCGCGCGGGCCGGTCGAGCACGATCGTAGCGAGGTCTTTGTCCTCATTTGTCTCGATTCTCACGTGTTCATTGAAATGCCGAGTGGCTATCATCGTTATGTACCTTGTAGGTCGGGGCTTGCCCGTTGGTATGGGCGGCGTGGCGGCATGCTCATGCAGCGCGATTAATCCGGTAGGCTGTCATGTTTCTTTCACATCCGGCTCGTAGCGTGAGCGCTCTATTTATGCGCTGGCGGCCTTCCGCCAGCTTGCCGAGCCCGCCTTTGTCCTTGCCTTTGCCCACTTCATCATCAACTGATGCGCCGATCTCCGCCGAAACGGTCTGGATCGTGCCGCTAAGCGCGCATTCATGGTACGACCATGTGCGACTCAAACGCGTGTTCGTCACCGACGGCACCCGCCACCAGGTGGTGCTCGTCGATCTTCGCAAGCTGCTCGTCTGCGCCGATCGCGACAACACCGACTATGTGCTCAAGCCGGTCGCCGAATGGCATACGGGCAAGGTGCGCGGGATTCGCGAGTTTCTCGATCCCGAGAGCCCGCGTATTCCGCAGATGCCCTACGTGACGATCACCACGCGCCGCGCGCCGGGGCTGCTCGGCTGGTTCGGTCTCGAACGCGAGGGCGTGGTGGCGTTCCGCAACGGCCAGCACCGCGCGCGCTATCTGGCCGAGGCCGGGGCGCGCTGGTGTCCGGTGGAAGTGCACGAGCGCGAGGCGGCGCTGCTGCGCGAGCTGTGCGGTGCGGCCGACGACGCCCGCACCGCGATTCGCGCGACCGGGCCGGACCGCGACCAAGGCGAGTAGCCCGGACGACCGGTTCGGGCGGGCCTGAAGTTCGCGTCTGAAGTTCCCACCTGACGTGCGCGCTTGCCTCTACTGCGCTGCTACCCCGCCGCATGCACGACGTTGCACGGCGTGCCGGCCTGCCATGCCGCGATATTCGCGAGCGTGGTCTGCGCGATCTCGTTCATCGCCTCGCGCGTGAAGAACGCCTGGTGCGCGGTGACGATCACGTTCGGGAACATCAGCAGACGCGCGAGCACGTCGTCCTGCAGCGGCAGATTCGAGTGGTCCTCGAAGAAGATGCCGCCTTCCTCTTCGTAGACATCGAGCCCGAGATGGCCGAGCTGGCCGTCCTTCAACGCGCCGACCAGCGCGTTCGCCTCGACGAGCCCGCCGCGCCCGGTGTTGATCAGCATCGCGCCGCGCTTCATCTTCGCCAGCGCGGCGCCGTCGATCAGATGGTAGGTGGCCGGCAGCAGCGGGCAATGCAGACTGACGACGTCGGATTCGGCCAGCAGCGTGTCGAGCGGCACGTAGCGCGCGCCGAGCGCGAGCAGGTCGGCAGCGGGCGTGCCCGGATCGTGCGCGAGCACCTGCATGCCGAAGCCCGCCATGATGCGCCCGAATACGCGGCCGATGATGCCCGTGCCGATCACGCCGACCGTTTTGCCGTGCAGATCGAAGCCGAGCAGCCCGTGCAGCGAGAAGTCGCCCTCGCGGGTGCGAGCGACCGCGCGCGGCAGGCGCCGGTTCAGCGCGAGGATCAGCCCGACCGCATGTTCGGCGACCGCATGCGGCGAGTAGGCCGGCACGCGCGCGACCAGCATGCCGAGCCGTTCGGCCGCCGCGAGGTCGACGTGATTGAAGCCCGCCGAGCGCAGCGCGATCATGCGCGTGCCGCCGGCATGAAGCCGTTCGAGCGTGGCGGCGTCGACCGTGTCGTTGACGAACGGGCAGACCACTTCGTAGCCCGCGGCGAGGACCGCGGTTTCGCGATCGAGATGGGATTCCTGGAAATGCAGCTGGTAGCCGTGCGCGGCATTGGCTTCGGTGAACGTGTCGCTATCGTATTGACGGCAGCTGAACAGGATCATGCGCATATCGGACTCCGAAGAAGACGTGTTCAGGCGTTTGTTTTCGCGAAATCGGCCCGCGTCGAAAACGAGATTGATAAGGTCGCGGAACTGCAATATTGCTTGAAAAGCATTCCGAACGAGGCCTGTTCAATCAGGCCGAAAGAACTCCGCCAATAGCGGATTATCTGTTTCACGATATTAGGCGACTTCGCGAGGAAAGAGCGACTGTCCGGCGTACGGGAGATCGTTTCGGCTTGCCACACCGCAACGACGCTGCGCGATCTGGCAATTTTGCCGAGTCGTCGGCTATTCGCATCGCGACAACGTGCACGACCGGCTGCCCGGCGAATTGCCGCACGACGTGAAGAAGGAACTGCACCCGCGCGACGAGTCGGTCACGACTGGGCCCGGCGGGCTCGAGTTCATCGACCGATTCTTCGCCGACAGCCGCATGGTCGCGCTCAAGATGAAGTAACTGTACCGGCGCGCGGGCCGATACAGCACTGCCCAGGCATGCGTGCCGAAAAACTTGCGCAATCGCGCGGTTCGGTGAATGATCGGACGAACGGCCTCGCTGGCTTAACCGCCACGAGGCCGTTCGTTCCCTTGCGCCTGAATATTCACGTACCGATCATGCCGATTTCCTCATCCTCTACCGTTGCTTCGTCCGTCCCCTGTCCGGTTGTCGAATCGCTCGACGCCATCCTGCCCGAAGAACCGCTGCTGATGATGGGTGCCGGCCCCGTGCCGATTCCCGCCGCCGTCGCCAAGGCCAATGCGATCGTCATCAATCACCTCGGTGGCACGATGGCGAAGGTCGTGAACCAGGTGAAGACGATGGCGCGCTATGTGTTCCAGACGCAGTCGAAGTGGGTGCTCGGCGTCGCGGGACCGGGATCGGGCGCGATGGAGATGGCGATCTCCAATCTCGCGTGGGAAGGCACGCGCATGCTGTGCATCAAGAACGGCTTCTTCAGCGATCGCATGGCCGACATGGGCCGGCGCGTCGGCGCGCGCGTGAGCGTGCTCGAGGTCGCGGACCGTACGGTCGCGAGTCTCGAACAGGTGGCCGAGGCGATCCGCCGCGAGCGTCCCGAGGTCGTGACGGTCGTGCAGGGGGAAACCTCGAACACGGTGTGGAACCATCATCTGAAGGACATCGCCGCCATTGCGAAGGAAGCGGGCGCGCTCGTGATCGTCGACGCGGTTTGCACCTTGAGCACGATGCCGCTCGAAATGGACGCGTGGGGTATCGACGCGGTGATTACGGGCGGGCAGAAGGGGCTGTCGTCGATTCCGGGCGTCTCGCTGATCGCGTTTTCCGATGCGGCCTGGGCGCGCGTGAAAGGCCGCACGGTGCCGAATACGCACTGGTGCCTCGACGCGTCGCTCGCGGAAAACTTCTGGCACAACGCCGGTTATCACTACACGGCGCCGGTGTCGGGCGTGCTCGCCTTGCACGAGGCGTTGCGGCTCGTGTGCGCCGAGACGCTCGAAAAGCGCTTCGCGCGCCATCTGAAATGCTCGCTCGCGTTGCAGCAGGGCGTGACGGCAATGGGCCTGCAACTGTATGCGCCGGAAAATTGCCGGCTCAATTCGGTGGTCGGCATCGAGGTGCCGGACGGCCTGAGTCCCGCCGACGTGTGCGCGCATATCTCGCGGCAGCATCAGGTGGAAATCTCCGGCTCGTTCGGTTTGCCGATCGTGCGCATCGGGCAGATGGGCGAGCAGTGCCGCGAACACAATCTGTTCCGCACGGTGCATGCGCTCGGCCGCACGATGGTCGATCTCGGCGTCAAGGTCGATTTGCCGGCGGGCGTGGCGGCGTTGGAGCGGGGGGTGTCGGGGGGACGCTAGGGGGCGCTAAAGGAGCGTCACGGTCGGCCGGGTTTCTCCCGGCTGTATCGCGGGCGCTTGCCGATGCGGCGTGCGCGGCGATGGCGGCCTTCGTGTTCCGCAGGTCCTTCGCATTCGAGAGGCTTATGCGCGCCCCCTCGAAGGCAGCGACTCGTACACGTCGCGAATGCGCCGATAGTGAACGTCGGCGGAGAATTGCTGCTCGGCTTTACGGCGCGCGGCGCGGCCCATATCGTTGCGGCCGCGCTGCGCCCAGATTTTTTCCACGTAGTGCTTGAGCGACGGCACGTCGCGCGGCTCGAATACGTAGCCGTCTTCACCGTGTTCGATCAGTTCCGGTATGCCGCCGATGTTCGACCCGATGACCGGCCGGCCGCATGAAAAACTTTCGAGGATCGAGATCGGGCAATTCTCGTAGGCTTCGGCCGGCAGAATGGCCGCGGCGCTTCCGCCGACGAGCGAGTACAGTTCGCTCCCGCTTTTGAATCCGGTGAAACGGATGTTGGGGCTGGCCGCCGCGAGTGCTCGCGCGTCGGCAAGAAAACTGCCTTCCCCGACGATGACGAGAGGCACGTCCGGCAATTGCCGGAATGCTTCGATCAGCGTGCCGATGCCTTTCGAGCGCTCGATTCTGCCGAAATAAACCATATAGCGTCCGGCTTCGGACTGCGGTACGAATTGTTCGAGATGAACGAAATTCGGCACGACCGTGATCCTGTTCGCATCGATTCCGTTGGCCTGCATTTTCGCGGCGAAGAATCGGCTCACCGCGACGAAGCGATCGATCGCATCCACGCTGCCGAGCCAGCGCGAAACGTAGGCTTCGGACGTCGAGATCGCGCTGCGCAGATAGGAGCCGCGATTGCACCGATGTACCAGCGCGTGCCAGTAGTCGCGCCCGTGGCAAAGCTCGCATGGCTTGCCGTCGCGGCTGCACGTATAGACCGGGCAGATCAGCTTGTAGTCATGGACCGTCTGCACAATGGGAATGCCGGCGTCCTTCAACACGGGAAGAATCGATCCCGTGAGCTTTCCATAATAGATATGCAGATGGGCTACGTCGAATTGCCGCACCGAAAGAAGCGAGCGGAGATTGCGCTTCGCCGCCTGCGAATAATGGAAACGGGCGACATCCATCACCGACGGCGCTTCGAAATCCGCTGCTGCCGGAAAGAACTTCGACCACTCGGAAGGCAGGTCTTTCTCGCTACGCGCGCAGAAAGGCACAACCCCATGGCCGCGCTGCGCGAGCAGTTCGCCGAGGGACAGAAAGTAGCTGTCCGAGCCGCCTTTGATAAAGAAATTCTGCGAGACGTTCAGGATGGTCGAGGGTATCGTCATGGTCGAAGCGTTTTCTGGTGCGGGCGAGGTATTGCGGTAGCGCGCCGGTCCTCAGTCGGATAGATAGCGCTCCGAACTCTCGATATGCCGCGAAAACATGCCGGCCAGAAAGTAGAAAAGCGACATCACGAGGAAGTTGTTCACGATGTTGTCGGAAAAGAAATAGATGAACAGGAAGATCGCGGGTATGGACAGGAAGCGGATTCCCATCCGCCTGACGATCAGAACGTTCATCGCGATGAAGCAGGCCAGCATGCCCGGTCCGAGTTCGAAGAAGAACCGGATGTAGTCGTTGTGCGGAAGCAGCTTGAGATCGGTCAAACGCAAACTGCTCGTGACGCCAAAGCCGAACAGTTGCTGCGTGAGCGAGCCGTCGGCGTAGAGCGTGAACAGATTGATCCAGTGCTTGAGCCGGAAGATCAGCGAAATGTCGCTGGTGCCGACCGCTTCGTAGATCTCCTCGTAGCTCATCGCGCCGAGTCCCCAGAGTCCTCCTGCCTGATCCATCACACGGGACAGCGACGTGAAAGCGACGGTGGCGCGCGTCACGACCTCCAGCTCGCTGCCGAACAGCATCACGAACGCAGCGGCAAGCGAGCCCAGCAAGACAATCCGCAGCACGTTGAAGCCGAGATAGACCAGGTAGAGCGCGAGCAGAATCGCCAGCATCGCGCCCAGCGTCTTGAAGGCGATCGCGCAGGCGAGCAGATAGAGCGTGACGATCCAGTGGCGGGCGCCGCCTAGCATCAGCGTCCACGAACTGACGACGGCAAACAGAATGGCGTTGTTGCGATTGGCGAAGAACGAGAGCGAGATTTCGTCGAGCGGATCGAAGCTCGAACCGCCGTACAGATCCCGCAACGAGAACGCGACGGGCAGTGCGACGAACAGCACGACCATCAGCCTGCCGGGTGCGCGTTCGAGAAAGTCCGCTTCGGTCGTGGTGCCGGCGAGGAAGAACAGGAAAATCGCCAATATTTTCAGGCTTTCGCCGATGTTTTCCTGCCCCGCGTTCAACGTCAGGTTTCCTAGTGAAAAGAACGCGGTGAATCCCAGCAGAATCGTGCAGGTGCGATCGAGCTGATGGATTCTTGTCGCCAGCAGTATGCCGATGTACAGCACGAAGGCGATCGCATAAGCGTCGGAGGCGAGCTTGAGCGCGTCGCTGCCGCCCGAGAGCGACCATATCAGCAGGATGAGGACGTAGCCGAACTCCCAGCGCAGCAGCGACAGATATGAAAAACGCTGGCTCGAATGAGTCAGCCCGGCGGCCGCGTGCAGATCCATCCGGTTTTCGCTGGAATCGTAGGGCGTCGTCATGCCGGCCGGCCTGTCAGGATGTGCCGGCCGGCATTGCGCGAAAAGGCGCGCAAGGCGAACCAGAGATGATCGAGCCGGCTACGATGGCGCACATTGAGTACACAGGCGGCGACCTGGAAGAACAGCAACGTGTAGCGGCAGAGGTCGGCGCGCCGTTCGAGACGTGGCCACAGGAAGTTCCTCAGCCGCTCGGGATCGATCGCCGCCCCCGCCTCCGACCAGTTGAGAAGGGCGACGGCCAGATGGGCGCGCCGTTGCGGCTCGCGCGACGCACGACCGATCTGCGCATCGTGAATCCGGTAGCGAACGAGCGGCTGGGCGATATTGCAGAGCTTGCCGTGCTGCGCGAGCACCGACCACAGGCGGTAGTCCTCGGCGAATTGATACCGTGCGTCATAGCGCAGATCGTGATCGCGAAGCGTGCTGGCGCGCAGCATGACGCTAGGGTGTCCGAAGCAGGTGCCGAACAGCAGGGACGCTTTGCACATGGCGTCGTGGCGAGGAAATTGCAGCGATCCGGTGACGGCGCCGAACTTGAGCAGGTCGCTGCCGCAGGCGACCACCGCGGGGTCGCGCTTCAGCACGGCCAACTGGATTTCGAAGCGCCGCGGCAAGGCAATGTCGTCCGCGTCCATGCGGGCGATGAATTCCGCGCTGGCGAGTTCGAGCCCGAAGTTCAAGGCGGCAACGATGCCGCGGTTCGGCGTATTGAAGAGCGCAATGCGCGCGTCGCGTGCAGCGTAGGACTCGACGATCGCGCGGGTGCCGTCACTCGATCCGTCGTTGATGACGAGGAGTTCGAAGTCGGGCATCGATTGAGCGAGAATCGAGTCGATGGCTTCCGCAATGTGCGTTTCGCCGTTGAACACCGGCAGAACGACGGATACGGCCGGCCGCTGCGCTCTCGCCATGTTCCGGTTGCACGCCACGTCGACCATCGCGTGATTCATCTGTTTCCTCCTGGGCTCGCGCGAAACCGGAGCCGTGATTCACGTGTTCGGTGATGGCTGGGACGGCTTGCGGGATGTCTGGCCGCGAACCCATGTCCGGGTCGTGCCGAGCAGATGTTTGATACGAAACGCGAGTAATCCGAGCGGGCTCGTCGCGATTTCGAAGCTCTCGTTCGGCGAGACGTTATTGCTGCTCCAATAGACCTTGAACCGCTCGGTGCCGACGCCGAGATCGACGTCGAATCCCCGTTCGAATGCACGCTCCATTTCTATTTCCCTCACGAGCAGGCCGGGCTCGAATTTGGCGTACCGTTTGTCGAAGGCGCCGATCAGGTTGGTCTGGCTCGTTTTGCCCATGCCGATGAGGTTGGCGGCAATCGGCTCTCCGTCGAGCGTGACGATGAACAGGTGAGCTTTCGAGAGCTCGTCGGCTGAATTCAGCAACGCGATGAGATAGCGCTGATACGTGGGCGATGCGAGCCATGTCGAGGCTTTTCCCCGGCTCGATGCCCAGTCGCGCTTGGTCGTGAGGATCCACTCGATCCACTTTTCGAAAGAGTCCGAGTCTTCCATGCCGAGTTGCCGGATGACCAGATTGCCTTCTTTGGCGAGCCGGCGATAGCGTGCGCCGGGCAGTTTTTTCTCCAGTCTGCCAAGGCCGGTGCAAAAGGTATTCCAGTCCATGGAACGCGGGAAGACCACTTTCATCGAAATGTCGTTCGACATCGCCATGATCCGCGCATGCCGCGATGCATGTTCATGCAAGGGCGTGCCGGTGTCGACATAGGGCACGATGAAGAGGTCGGCGCTGCAACGCTTGCACGCTGCTTCCCAGGCGCTTGCAATCGCGCGCGATTTATGCGGGCCTTCCGTGACCAGCATGCTGGTGTGCTCGATCGTTCCAGGGGTGAGCGGATCGAGTACGTTCCAGAACAGACGCCGATGGCTGACCAGCGGCCAGACAAGCAGGAGTTTTCCGTTCTCGCGGTAGACGACGCAGTGTAACCGTCTGCCGAGCGGCTGCGCGACCTGGGTCCAGCACAGGAGGCAAACGGTGAAGGCCTGAAAGTGAAGCCCATTGGCCTCGCTCCACAATGCGTCCCATTCGGCTTGCAGCGACTGGAAGACCGCAGGATCGGTCACGACGACGATTTCAGAAGTACTTGCGCCCATGCGCTCTCCTCGCGACGACGCCAGCCTGTCGAGGCTGGCTTCATGTGTTCGTGAACCGGTTTGAGTTGCGCGTCGATCCGGGATCGAATGCCGCGCGGGAATGTCAGCGAGCGCTTATTGATGGTCCTGGCCGTAGTCCTGTACGTATGCGTGAGTGCCGTAACGGCGCGCCAGTTCATAGTTGGCCGCGTGGACCTTGACCGCATTGAGCAGAATGCCGCTGACTTTCGCACCCGATTGCGCGAGGCGCTTGACCGCCGCGTCGATCTCTCCCTTCAGCGTTTCGCCGAAACGCGCGACCAGAAAGATCGTTCCCGCGACGGGCACCATCATGCCGATGTCCGACACGGCGAGAATCGCGGGCGCGTCGATCAGCACCATGTCGTAGTGCCGCGATGCGTACTCGACCGTTTCCGCGAAGCGTCCGCTCGTCAGCAGATCCGCGGCGTTCGGCGGGTAGATGCCGGTCTGCAGCAGATCGAGATTGCGCTGGACGTTTTTGACGACGACGTCCTGCAGCGAGCAGCGGTTCGACAGCACGTCCGCGAGGCCGTCCCCGCGGGCGACGCCCAGATGCTGTTCGAGGCGGCCCTTGCGCAGGTCGCCGTCGATCAGCAGCACGCGCTTGCCGCCTGCGCCAAGCACCGTCGCCAGGTTGACGGACAGGAAGGACTTGCCGATGCCGGGCAGCGGGCCGGCCAGCATGACGACGTTGTTGCGCGCGCCGACGGCGGCGAACTGCAACGCGGAGCGCAACATGCGCAGACTTTCGATCGCGGGATCGTGCGGGTGGCAAGTCGCGAGGGGCAACTGCTGCGGCAAGCCGGCTGCGGCGCGCCGCATGATCGCCGCCTGTTTTTCGCTGAACGGAATTGTCGCGTAGACGCTCAAGCCGGTGGACGATTCGATGTCCTCCGTATCGGTCACACCGCGAAACAGCCGGTCGCGAGCCAAGGCCACACCGGCGCCGAGCAGCAGCCCGCCCATCAGTCCGGCCGCGAGAACGAGCAGTTTCACGGGCTTGACCGGGCGCAGCGGCACCTCGGCTGAATCGACGAGTTGCACGGAGCCCGCGGTGCCCGCGCTGAGCACCTGCATCTCCTGAATCTTGCTGCGCATCGCGGAGTAGAGTTCCTCGCTGATGCGCAGGTCCCGCAGCCGCCGGAGCGCATCCTGCTCGGTGAGCGGCATCTGTCTGATCTTGCCGTTCAGCCGGTTGATGGCCTGCTGCGTCGTAGTGATCTGCTGGTCGATTGCGGTGACGTCGGCGGACGAGGCCGAAAACGTCGCGAGTTTCTGTTCGCGCGTGCGCTGCAGTCCCACGAGTTGCGCCGTTTCGTCCGCGAGCTGTTTGGCGAGCAGATGGCTTTCCTCGCTGATGTCGATGATGCCGTGCTGATTGCGATAGGTGTTATAGGCCGTCTCGGCCTCGTTGACCTGTGCCTTCATCTGCGGCAGTTGTTCGTTCAGACGGGTGAGCGATGCCTTGGCGATATCCGACTTGAGCTTGATGTTCCATTGCAGGTATTGCTCGCCGATTTCGCCGATGGTCTGCGCGATCCTTTGCGGATCGTTGCCTCTGAGCGAGGCCATCAGAATGCCTGATTTATTGCCTTGCTCCGTGACCTTGACAGCTTTCTGCAATTCGTCGACCACCAGTTGCTCCGGCCGGCGCTGAATCATGAACTCTCCACCCGGCGCGCTATGGATTGCCTCGACGAGCAGGGTGATCGGTCCCGCATGCGAGACGAACTGCTCAGCTACGCCGATTTTGCCTGTTACCGCCGCGGGCAGGCCCGGGCCTGTCAGTTCGTACTGGTTGTTTGCGAGCGTCCGCAGACGGAACGTTTTTCCCCGGAATTGCTCGGGCACCTCGAAATTGCTTACCTCGATGGTTTCGTTGCCCCATACGAAACCGCCCAGACCCAATATTCCCGGCGTCGAAAGATCATTGGCCTGCCGTGCGATGGCCGCTCCGATAAGAGGGAAATAGTGGGGTGACGCCTCGATATAGAGCTTCGACTGCGTGACCGCCTTCCATAGAATATTTCGCGAATCGAGTAGTTGAGCTTCGCGTTCGGCGGAGGATTTTTCGTTGAAAGGTCGCGACACATAATTGAGCAGATCTTTTTGAGCGGCCGATGTGGTGTCGCCGGTTTCGTCGATCTTGACCAGAATGCGTGACTCGTACACCGGAGGACTCAGGAACGCGTAGCCGCAGGCGAGCAAAAACACGATGGCCGCGATGGCGCCAATCATGGTTTTGTGACGAAGCAGCGTTTCGAGCAGCGTCGTCATATTTATTTCATCCGGACGCGCGCGAGGTTTGCCGCGTGTCTGCTCTGCCTGCCTCATAGTCACCTCATGGAGAAATGCTGTGCCGCTTCCTGCGGGAAATACACGCGAGGCCCAGCGGATTGAACCGGCGATTGCGCCGGGACTGGCCTCGCAGCATGGATACGGCGTAGTGGGAAGAGCGGATTCCACCACGGCGCAACACTAGCATTGGTATCCGGCCCGCTGTGCGTGCCAAGCCACATTGAACCATCGTTTATGTCGAGCCTGAATCCTTTTAATCCGACAAATTATCTGGCTTTATACGCCATGGCGGAATTTAATATCCTGGATTATTCGTGTGAAAATATGAATGATTTTCCGGGTGGAATGATGATTTGTAATGAAAAATTGACACATTAATTTTGAGATATAAATTTCATATGAATCAAGGTTAACCCGCCGGGTTGAAATTTGCCGAGGGAAAAGTTCGCTAGCGCACATAGCCGGAAAATGCCGAGGTTCTATGATCGTTCCCGTTTGTTTTGAAGCGGGCCGGATAGTAAAAATTAAATCGGCGAGCGGATATCAACGAACGAGTGGCGTAATTCGCATAAGAGCATGAAAATCCCCGGTCTTCCGGTGTTGGGTCCGCCGTATATGGAGTAACGCCGTCTGAAATATCTCTTAAATCAGTCTTCATAATTCCGTGCGGCATATTTCGATTCGCACACGCCGTTCACGAATCGACGCAGGCGCAAATCAAAACTGAAAACGAGACGATCTATCGATCGGGTCGACGCACGTCTGTCGATCCGCTCGGGAAGAAGCAGATGCCGCTCTTCGCTGCTTCCGGCGAACTCGATTCGAGCCGCGCCGGTAGGCGCGCGAGTGGGATCGTCTGCGTGAAAAACAGACGTTGCGCCGCCGCGCGGTCATTTGCGCCCGGAGCTAAATGTATGACAGGCAACAAAACGATCGCCATTCTTGGTACGCGTGGAATACCGGCACGTCATGGAGGATTCGAAACGTTTGCGGAACGGCTTGCGTTTCATTTGCGCGATCATGGCTGGACCGTGACTGTGTATTGTCAGGGCACGAGAGGAATGCGGCAGCCTGTCGACGACACATGGCAGGGCATTCACCGCATCACGTTTCCGGTGAGCCGCGAGGGCGCGGCCGCGACGCTGGAGTTCGACTGGACCTGTGTTCGCGACGTGGTCAGGAGCCGGCCCGGTGTTGCATTGACGCTCGGCTATAACACCGCGCTCTTCTGCTTATGGATGCGGCTGCGCGGCGTAAAAAATATCATCAACATGGACGGCCTCGAATGGCGGCGCGACAAGTGGCGCAAACACGAGCGTGCGTGGCTATGGCTCAATGAGCGCATTGGTTGCTGGGTCGGGGATCATCTGGTCGCCGATCACCCGGTGATTGCAGATCATCTGTCGACGCGCGTGTCTCGCAGCAAGATCACGACCATTACTTATGGCGCGGATCGTATCGAGCATGCCAGTCCGGACCGGCTGAGGGAGTTATCCCTGACTGCGGACAGGTACGGCATTCTGATCGGCAGACCCGAGCCCGAGAACTCCATACTCGAAGTAGTCCGGGCGTTTTCGCACAAACGGCGCGGCGCCAAACTGGTGGTGCTCGGCAATTATGAGCCGGGCAAGCGGCCTTATCACCGTCGCGTGATGGAGGCGGCAAGCGACGAAGTGGTCTTTCCCGGCGCGGTTTATGAAACCGAGATGATACGGTCACTCAGGTATTACGCGAGGTTCTATCTTCACGGACACAAGGTGGGGGGAACCAACCCGTCGCTGGTCGAGGCGTTGGGTGCCGGAAGTGCCATCATCGCGCACGATAACCCGTTCAACAGATGGGTCGCGGGCTCGGAGAACCGCTACTTTTCATCGACGAGCCAGTGCGAACGTCATATCGAAGATCTGTTGCGGGACGATTCGGCGGTCGCGAAAATGCGCGCGGTCAGCCGGGAACGCTTCGCGAGCATGTTTCAATGGTCCGGCATTCTCGACGAGTACGAGACGTTACTGGAGCGCTATTGCGACAATGCCAGCGAGCCGCTGGCATTCAAGCCGCAGAAGCGGCTTTGATTGACGCCGGGTGTCAGTTCTCGGGCGCCGCGCCGGCGCCTTTTGCCCGTTGCAGCCGGTTTGCCGTCGTTTCGACCATTGACTGCGTGTTTCGATAAAGGCGGCGAAACGTCGCGTAGCCGGGTTGCAGCCGGCGTATCTCGAAGCGGCGCACCAGCTTTCCGCCAAATCCGGACAGGAAGGTGAGGATTCCCTGGCTTGAGACCCCATCGAAATCGAATACCAGCTGCCGTTCATGCGCCAGCCGGATGGCTGACCAGATGAGAAGGCTGACCGCACCGCCATGCGTATCCTGTCTGCGGGAGCACAGCAAATAATAGAGCGCGGTGTCGTCGAACACGACGGCAATCGCGGCCTGCAATACGCCGTCCTTGCTGTAGCAGCCCAGCATCTTGCCCGCGTCGCGCCCGACGGCCTGAGCAAGCAGCGCTCTCATGACCGCCGAGCCGTAAATATTGCGTTGTTGACGCGCCGCGAGATTGGCGTCGTAGAAGCGGACGAATTCATCGGCGTCGAGTATTTCCTTGACGCTCAACTGTTCCGAAGCGCGGCGAATCACATTACGCGTATTCGCGCGCATGCGAGCCCAAACCTCCGGCTCGGTTTGTTGCGGAAAAATTCTCAGCGTGAAGTTGACGAGTACCGTGAAGCGGTTAAAGGTAAAGGCAATCGCTTCCGCTTCCGAAACATCCGGGTCCAGCAACTGCTCGAACAGATCGCAGCCAGGTAGCTGCCGTATCAGCTTGTCGCAGACGTTGAAGCGGTGCCGCCATTCATCTTCGGCATGACCGGTTGACGATCTGATGACGGGGCCGAGGCAGCGAGTGAGCGGTGGCATTTCGGAGACTTTCCAGAACCCCTTTTTAACGAGCGTATAGGGCATTTCGCCGATGACCTCGTTATTCTCCACGACTTTGACGAGATGCCAATTGCCGCCTGTGGCGATGTCGAGCCACCACGGTTCGTGAAAGATCGAGTGTCCAATGAAGCTGGGCCGGGATTTCTGAGCGGGCCGGACGATATCGGCTCCGCTTTGCGCGATCCCGGGGTTCATGAAATGCTCAGTTGAGTTGATTAGCGGAAAGCGATCGATAGCCATTGGGTGCTGTGCTCACTTGTGCGGTTTACGAACAGCGAATCCAATACATGTCTGGAAGTTCACACGCGCCACGCCAGGCTTCGGACATGGATTCTATTTGTCGTGCTCCTCATTTCTTCTTGTCGGAGACGTAGCGGAATGACTGCGTGAATTCTATTACGTTTGCCTGTCATAAAGAGTGCGGAATCGCACGATGGAATGGAGGAATAGCGCACTGGGAAGCGACACCTTATTTAAGCATTCCAGATGGAAATGCGGCGCGTGGATTCATTTCACGCGTACACCTCAGCTAGTTCGCCTGCGAGCGGGCAGGCGCCGTGCAACAACCCAATAAAAGGTGGCGGTCCGGTAGTTATTGATCTAACGTCTGATCGAGGCAGGTTGGCCGTACGCTCATGCGGCGGTGGAGGGCGTCCTTGTGAGTTCGCGTTGGAAGATGTCTGCTGTTCGATTCGGGTAAATCGACATGAAAAAGAGTCTGAAGTTTGCCGCCTGTGTGCTTCTGCTCGTCGTGGTGAGAGCATCGGGGCAGTCGGCAGTTGCGTTGCAGTCGAGCATTGTCGACGCGGTCCAGCAGATGCACATGCCGAACGAGGGTAGGCCAAGCGGTGTGCCGCCGTCATACAGCTGGCAGACTCAACCGGTCGTCCAGGCCGGTAACAGCCCTCCGGCCGGATTCCATGCGATCACAGGATGGGGGCAGATATTTCTCGTTGCCGGAGCCGCGCCGGTGTCGCTAAACGTGTCGCTGAGAAATTTTCGCACCTATCTGCTCAGCACATCCGGCAAGCTGCAGTTGATTCAGTCCACCAATACGCTGGATGGCGCGCAATTCAATCCGGACTACCAGGGCAACATCAATATCCCGGCGGATATCCGTCTGGATTCGGGCGGTTACACGTCGGTCATGACGAATCCCAAGGCGGCATTCCATTTCTGGCCAACGGCCGGCAAGGTGAATTTCGATTCGAGCAATCTCGCGGGCATCCTGGTGGCGGTCGAGGCTCGAATCAATCCGGCGACAGGACAAACCGCCGCGGAGGTCGACAATCGATACGTGCTGTCGGTCGGCGCGGATTACTGGGCGGGCGTCAATTCCGTGTGGGACAACTATCGCAGCAGTGCCGGCGTTGCCGTGGGACGGTTCCAGTTTCTGACCACCGAATGGCAATGCTTCACGATGACGACGATTTTCGCGCGCAATCGGACGGCACAGACAACGCTTTTCTCGTGTTAGCAGGCCTCGAAGCCGGGCCGCATCAAAGGTTCGGGCCGGAGAGCGAATTCGACGAGGACGTCTTGCCTATTTTGCCGGTGCGATAGGCGTTCTGGCCATAAATGACACACCAGAAGACGAGAAGCGCCACCGCGTTTGCCGTGAACGGCGCATACATGATCCAGATTCTGGGCATGATGAATGGCGACACCGCAATGGCAAGCAGCGTCATGGCCTGCTTGATCAGAATCAGCCGATACCGGCGCGCGGCAATGAACCAGGTGTTCAGCCCGTCGTCGGCGAACATCACGATCGAGCAACCGGCGGCGTAGATCATCACAGGCGCGCCGGCCACGAATTTCGGGCCGTAGATCAGAAGAAACACCGCCGGTCCCACGAACAGGCTGCATACGAAAGCGACGGCCGCGAGCGCGCTCAGATAAACCCCGAGCCGGAGCGCTTTCTGGCGAAGCTGTGCTTCATTTCTCGCGATGAACACCATGCTGGGTGCGAGCGCGAGAGAGAGCGCCGCGCCGACGGAATTCCACTGCTCGACGAGCGAGGCTGCTGCCGCGTAGATACCCAGATCGGCTTTCGACATCAGCATGCCGAGCAGAACGCGGTCTATTCTCAGGATCAGGATGCCCGCGGCGACGGCCGGCCAGAATTTGAGCCCGCGCGTTACCAATGTTTTCGTCACGACTGTATCGCCGAGAAGCGACTTCGGTGTACTGAGCGCTAACTTGCGATAGCGGCGAAATGGCCCGGCCGCGGCCACGATGGCCTCGATGGGCCACGCGATCGAGGCAAACAGCGCGCCGGCCGAAAGGTGAGCGGCGAGAAACAGCCACAGTACCCGGACGCCGCTTGCCAGCGTCTTGGCGCGGGTGATGATCCATGGGCTTTTTTCGGCGTAGGCCATCAGCGAGCCGAGTGCGATCGGTTCCACGATGAGCAGGAAGCTTGCCACGATGGCGAGTTCGGCGCCGGCCCGCGCCATCAGGAACCATGCGCCCACGCAAAAGATCAGCATGACGCCGAGTGTCGAAAAGAGGCGCAGACGGAACGCGCGATAAAACACGATATGGCGCAGCCGCGGATGTTTGCCGAAGATCGGCGCGACGGATTGCGCGCTGAACAGAAGGGCGGTGCTTCCGACCACCGCCGCTAGCGACAACGCGAATTGCAATTCGCCGAACAGGCGCGCGCCGTAGATATTGGCAAAAAGATGATTGCTGGCGATCGCCGCGAGTGTTCCCACGACTTTTTCGCACAATACGCCTGTAAGCGACGAGAAAAGGAGGCGACCTAATGGTTTCACGATACCTCTTCAACCTGTACGTCGTGAAAGCGTGTTGCGTGAAATGAGCCGGACGCGATCGGAGGGAATCCGGCGCAAGGAAGCGAAATCACGTCATCCGTTTTCATTCTTCGTACCGGTTGAGTTTGACCTTCGCGCTCTGTGTATCGGAGGAGCGGGGGTGTGTTAAATCCGATGAGTCGGTCTTCTGACTGGTGAGTGCTCGTGTTGCTCGATACTTCCTTTCAGGAAGCGAGTAGAGATAGGCCGCCAATGAAATGTGGTCCTGTCCGAATTGCGCGATTGTTCCGGACAGGCAAGCGGATTGCGCAACGTTGAATGTGTCTCGTGTTTCAGTCAGTTTCGTGCGGGAACCGGTGCGCAATAGTTCATGACGGTCCGGGCAGGGCCCGTGTCACGCAAACGCAATCGGGAGATACAGACAGCCAGGGGAACTGCCCGTTCGATCCTGCACGGGCAGATACGCGAGACCTATGGCTTTATAGCGTGAGAGTTTGAACGGGAACGTGTCCTGTCGCACATTCCGCCATGACATTCAAAATCTCTAAATTACGCTGTATTGGGCAGACCTGAGAAATGACGCGAATCGGCAGATCGACCGGAGCTTTGACTCTTATGTCGTGGTAACGCGTCGGTCTGGAAATTTCTGCTGGTTTGCGCTGCGGGCGCTATGAGCGGGTTGGAGGTGCTGTGCGAAGCCGGGAGGAACTACTGATCCTGGAGCGCCGGCGGGACGAATACGAACGTCCTGGCCGGCTCGATCGAAACGCATCGATAGCGGGGGAGCGAGGACTCACTGCACTGCGGACAGATTCCCCACCTTCGCATTCCGCAAATACAGCACCGTCGACAACACCACCGCCGCGGCCGCGGCCGCCGCCGCGAACAGAAATACCGAGCCATAGCCGAACTCGCCCGCGATATACCCGGCCAACGGCCCGGTAATGCCGAGCGACAGATCGAGAAACACCGAATACGCCGACAGCGCCGCGCCGCGGCTCGCGGGCGGCACGAGTCCGACCGCCTCGACGCCGAGCGCCGGGAACACGAGCGCGAAGCCGAAGCCGGTCAGCGCGGCGCCCGCGAGCGCGACGTGCGGCTCGGGCGCGAGCCACAGCATCAGGAGACCCGCGCACTCGAACACGAACGACGCAATCGCGACGCGGAATCCGCCGTAGGTCTTGATCGTGTTCGCGAACAGCAGACGCGCGCCGATAAACAGCGTGCCGAACAGCGTCAGCGAGAGTGCCGCATTCGGCCAGTGCCGCGCCGCATAGAACAGCGTGATGAAGGTCGCGATCGAGCCGAAGCCGGCCGAGCCGAGCGCGAGGCCGATGCCGTGCGGCAGCACGCGCGTGAACACGCTGCGGTACGACATCCGCTCGCCGTGGACCAGCGGCACCGGCGCGATCAGCCGCGCGACGTAGTAGCCGAGCGCCGCGAGCGCGATCACCAGAATGCCGAGCGTGGTAAAGCCGATGGCATGCGAAATCGCCACGCCGAGCGGCGCGCCGATCGCGAGCGCGCCGTAGGTCGCAATGCCGTTCCACGAAATCACGCGCGCGTTGTTGGCCGTGCCCACCCGGCCGATGCCCCACAGAATCGCGCCGGTGCCGCACAGGCTCTCGCCGAAACCGAGCACGAGGCGGCCGCAGACGAGCAGCGCGAGGCTCAGCACCGGCCAGTGGCTCGTCAGCGCCGCGAGCAGCAGGAACACGCCGCTTGCGCCACAGCCGAGCAGCCCGATCGACACCGTGCGCTTCGGCCCGAGCGTGTCGGCCGAGCGGCCCGCGAGCGGCCGCGAGGCGAGCGTCGCGATGTATTGCACGCTGATCGCCGCGCCCGCCAGCACCGCGCTATAGCCGAGGTCGTCGTGCACGTAGCCGGGCAGCACCGCGAGCGGAATGCCGATCGTCAGATAGCAAAGGAAGGTGAAAAAAACGACCGGAATGATCTGCAGGGTCGTCGCAAATTCGCTGCGGTTGGGCGCGGAGTCGGTGGACATCGGGAAAACGAGACTTGAAATCGGCGGGAAGGCGTGATTCTCCCATGGAACCGATCCCCTTGCAGAGTTTGCTCAAAAATCGGTCAGATCGACCGGCCTGCCGGATTCATATAAAGGTCCGTTTTGCCGTGCCGGCGTGGGCTTGCAGGGGCTGCGAGCCGGCACCTGTCGTTACCCTGAGTGGCAATAAATCAATAAAAAATATACAAAAGTGGCAAAAATACATTGCCAACATAAGCACGGTGCCACGCAAATTCATCCCGATATCGTCTTGCGGATATGTCCCGCATGCGAATCGCGCTATGGGTTGCCTTTATTGACGGTGATAGTTTTCGAATCATCGCCGTGGCGCGTGCGCGCGGGCACCCAACAGAAGAGAGCAACGAGACATGACTGAGCCGATCCGCTTCTATCACCGCAACGCGATCCGCGAGATCAAAGACGCGCCCGTCACCCGCACGGTGTTGCAGTATCTGCGCGAGGACGCGCATTGCACCGGCACCAAGGAAGGCTGCGCGGAGGGCGACTGCGGCGCCTGCACGGTCGTGATCGGCGAGCGCAACGCGGCGGGCGGCGTCGACTTCAAGGCGGTCAACGCCTGCATCCAGTTCGTGCCGACGCTCGACGGCCGCGCGCTCTTCACGGTCGAAGACCTGCGTCAGCCGGACGGCGCGCTGCATCCGGTGCAGCAGGCGATGGTCGATTGCCACGGTTCGCAGTGCGGCTTCTGCACGCCGGGCTTCATCATGTCGATGTGGGCGCTCTACGAGAAGCACGGCCACGAACAGGGCTGCGCGAATCGCTCCGTGCCGTCGCGCGAGGCGATCGGCAATGCGCTCACGGGCAATCTGTGCCGCTGCACCGGCTACCGGCCGATCGTCGATGCGGCCGAGCGCATGTTCGAGGCGCCTGCGCCGAAAGCGCCGGTCGACGTGAAGGCGCTGGCCGCCGCGCTGGCATCGATCGAGCGCAGCGAGACGTTCCGCTACGAGCACGCCGGCCAGCAATTCGCCGCGCCGCGCACGGTTGCGGCGCTCGCGCAGATCAAGGAACAGGCGCCGGCCGCGCGCATTCTCGCGGGCAGCACCGACATCGGCCTGTGGGTCACCAAGCAGATGCGCGAGCTCGGCAACCTCGTCTATGTCGGGCAGATCGCCGAGCTGCAAAAGCTCGCAACCGGCGACGACTGGATCGAAATCGGCGCGGGTGTCAGCGTCGAAAAAGCGTATGCGGAGATCGCGAAGCAGTATCCGGAGCTGACCGAAATGTGGCAGCGCTTCGCCTCGCTGCCGATCCGCAATGCCGGCACGCTCGGCGGCAATATCGCCAACGGCTCGCCGATCGGCGATTCGATGCCGGGCCTGATCGCGCTCGGCGCGCGCGTGATCGTGCGCGGCGGCGAGATCGAGCGCGAGATGCCGCTCGAAGACCTGTACCTCGCCTATCAGAAGAAGGACATGGCCGAGCACGAGTTCGTGGTCGGCCTGAAGGTGCCGACGCGCGGCGGCGCGCGCGCGAACCTGCGCTTTCGCACCTACAAGCTCTCGAAGCGTTTCGATTCGGATATCTCGGCTGTCTGCGCGGCGTTCTCGTTCATCGCCGATGGCGACGTGATCCGCGAGCCGCGCATCGCGTTCGGCGGCATGGCCGCGACGCCGAAGCGCGCGCTCCATGCCGAAGCCGTGCTGCGCGATGCCGAATGGCACGAGGCGACCGCGCAGGCCGCGATGCTCGCGCTCGGCAACGACTATGCGCCGCTCACCGATATGCGCGCGACCAGCGACTATCGCCTCGAAGCGGCGAAGAACACGCTGTACCGCTTCTGGCTCGAAACGCGCACGAATCGTCCGCTGCCGAAGAACGCGCTCGACGTGCGCGCGGTCGCGCCGGCCGGCGCGAGTGCTTGAGCCCGGCGAGCCCAACGCGCGCTTAAGAAATACGGA
Organism: Paraburkholderia sp. Cy-641; assembly: GCF_011752945.1. Taxonomy (NCBI): domain Bacteria; kingdom Pseudomonadati; phylum Pseudomonadota; class Betaproteobacteria; order Burkholderiales; family Burkholderiaceae; genus Paraburkholderia; species Paraburkholderia sp. Cy-641. The sequence goes on along the minus strand of NZ_VWWM01000005.1, from coordinate 151,189 downwards.
GAACACCACAATGAACCAGCAAGCCGAACCGTTCCTGAACGAGCTTCAGGACCTCGACGACTTCACCCAGGTCCACGTCTCGCGTCCGCATGAATCGGCGCATCTGCACGTGAGCGGCCGCGCGACCTATACCGACGATATCCCCGAACTGGCCGGCACGCTGCACGCGGCGCTCGGGCTCTCGGCGAAGGCGCACGCGAAGCTCGTATCGATCTCGCTCGACAAGGTGCGCGCGACGCCCGGCGTGGTCGCGGTCTTTACCGCCGACGACATCCCCGGCGTCAACGACGTCGGCCCGATCGTCCATGGCGACGATCCGATTCTCGCCAACGGTGTCGTGCAATACGTCGGCCAGCCGATCTTTATCGTGGTCGCGACCTCGCACGAGGCGGCGCGGCTCGGCGCGCGCCGCGCCGAGGTGGTCTACGAGGAGCTGCCGGCGGTGCTGACCGCGCAGCAGGCGCGTGCCGCGAACCAGTTCGTGCTGCCGCCGATGAAGCTCGCGCGCGGCGATGCCGGCACGAGGATCGCGCGTGCCGCGCGTCGCGAGGCCGGCGAGATGCTGCTCGGCGGCCAGGAGCAGTTCTATCTCGAAGGGCAGATTTCGTACGCGGTGCCGAAGGACGACGACGGCATGCACGTCTACTGCTCGACGCAGCATCCGACCGAAATGCAGCACCTCGTCGCGCATGCGCTCGGCGTTGCTTCGCATAACGTATTGATCGAATGCCGGCGCATGGGCGGCGGCTTCGGCGGCAAGGAATCGCAGTCGGCGCTGTTCGCCTGCTGCGCGGCACTCGCCGCGTGGAAGCTGCTGTGCCCGGTCAAACTGCGCCCGGACCGCGACGACGACATGATGGTCACCGGCAAGCGCCACGATTTCCACTACACATACGAAGTGGGCTACGACGAAGAGGGCGTGATCGACGGCGTCGCGGTCGACATGACTTCGCGCTGCGGCTTTTCCGCCGATCTGTCCGGCCCGGTGATGACGCGCGCGCTGTGCCACTTCGACAATGCGTACTGGCTCTCCGACGTGTCGATCGACGGCTTCTGCGGCAAGACCAACACGCAGTCGAACACGGCGTTTCGCGGCTTCGGCGGCCCGCAGGGCGCGTTCGCGATCGAGTACATCATCGACAACGTCGCGCGCTCGGTCGGCCTCGATGCGCTCGACGTGCGCCGCCGCAATCTGTACGGCAAGACCGAGCGCAACCAGACGCCGTACGGCCAGGTGGTCGAAGACAACGTGATTCACGAGTTGATCGACGAGCTCGAAGCGACGAGCGATTACCGCGCGCGCCGCAAGGAGATCGACGAGTTCAACGCGAACAACGAGGTCCTGAAGAAAGGGCTTGCGCTGACGCCGGTCAAGTTCGGCATCGCGTTCAACGTCACGCACTTCAACCAGGCCGGCGCACTCGTACACATCTATACCGATGGCTCGGTGCTCGTGAATCATGGCGGCACCGAAATGGGCCAGGGACTCAACACGAAGGTCGCGCAGGTCGTCGCGCATGAACTAGGCGTGGGCTTCAACCGCATTCGCGTGACCGCGACCGATACGAGCAAGGTCGCCAATACGTCGGCGACGGCGGCTTCGACCGGTTCCGATCTGAACGGCAAGGCCGCCCAGGACGCCGCGCACCAGCTGCGCGAACGGCTTGCTGCGTTCGCCGCCGACCGCTACGGCGCGGGCCGCGTCAACGCATCGGACGTGCGCTTCGTGCACGACCGCCTGGTGGTGGGCGACGTGGCCGTGCCGTTCGAGGAAGTGGTCGCGAAGGCTTACCTCGCGCGCATTCAGTTGTGGTCCGACGGTTTCTACGCGACGCCCAAGCTCTACTGGGATCAGTCGAAACTGCAGGGCCGGCCGTTCTATTACTACTCGTACGGCGCGGCGGTGTCGGAAGTCGTGATCGACACGCTGACCGGCGAGATGCGTGTGCTGCGCGCCGATGCGCTGCACGACGTGGGCGCGTCGCTGAATCCGGCGCTCGACGTGGGCCAGGTGGAAGGCGCGTTCATTCAGGGCATGGGCTGGCTTACCACTGAGGAGTTGTGGTGGAACGCGGGCGGCAAGCTGATGACGCATGCGCCGTCGACCTACAAGATTCCGACCGTCAACGACGTGCCGCCGGTTTTCAACGTTCGGCTCTTCAAGAACCGTAATGTCGAGGACAGCATCCATCGTTCGAAGGCGACCGGCGAGCCCCCGTTGCTGCTGCCGTTCTCGGTGTTCTTCGCGGTGCGCGACGCGGTCTCGGCGGTCGGCGGCCACCAGGTCAATCCGCCGCTCAATGCGCCCGCGACCAGCGAGGAAATCCTCAAGGCAGTGGGCGTGGTGCGTGCTGCTACCACGGCCGCGCGGCAGGTGTCACAGTGAGTGTCGAGTTGCGGGAGCGCAGTATGGAAGCATGCCTCACTCATCTCGTGCGCGGCACGAGCGCACCGGGCGACGGCTCGGCAGTGCGGATCGGCCGGCGCTGCGCCGCGTCGGAGCTTGAACCGCGACCGGCGCCGATGCATATCGTGCTGTTCGGCGCGGGGCACGTCGGGCATGCGCTCGTGAAGCTGCTCGGCAGTCTGCCGTGCGTGGTGCAGTGGGTCGATGAACGCGACGAACTGTTCCCCGACGAAACGCCGCCCAACGTGCAGATCGAGGCGACCGACACGCCCGAGGCGATCGTCGACGCGGCGCCGCCCGGTGCCTGGTTTCTCGTGATGACGCACAACCATGCGCTCGATTTTTCGCTCGCGGCGCGCATCATGCGGCGGCGCGATTTCAGCTACTTCGGCATGATCGGCTCGAAGACGAAGCGCGTGAAATTCGAGCGGCGTCTGCTCGATCGCGGCGTCGAGCTCGAGCGGCTCGTGGAGATGACGTGTCCGATCGGCGTCGAGGGGATCGTCGATAAAGCGCCGGCGGCGATTGCGATTGCCGTGTGCGCGCAGTTGCTGCGGTTGAGGACGCAGCGGGCTACCGCGGCACCGGTTGACGGGCAGGTGCGGATTCGCGACGCGGATGTTAGCGAGCGGGCCGTCGTGCCGGCCACGGCGTAAAGCAGGGCACCGTTACGGCAAGACCACGGCACGGTCGCGGCACGATGACGGCGCAAGGAGTTTGCGCGAGCGTTCGATGAGGCCGGCGTTTATGCGCCGGCCTCATCGCTTTTTTGCGGCGGCGTTTTCGCCTGGGCTGTCGCGCGGCCTTTCGTCTCGGCTTCCGTGCGTGCTTCTGTCCGCACTTCCGTCGCCACGGCCGTGCGCACCCTCGGCGACCCCGGCTTCGCGCGCGGCATTTTCCGCGCGACCAGTTCATCCGATACCCCGGACATCAACGTTCTCAGCCAGCCGACGTCGCTCGGCCGATCCGGCTGCGGATGCCAGAGCTGATAGCACCGGATGCGCGGAAACGCGATCGGCACCTCGACGACCGCGAGCGGCAGCATGCTCGCGTAGTGCATCGCGAAGCGGCGCGTCGTCGTGAAGATCAGGTCCGATTGCAGCAGCGTTTGCGGCACGAGCCCGAAGTAGGGCAGCGTCGCGACGATGCGCCGCTCGGCGCGTGCTCGCGCGAAGCCGGTGTCGATCGCGCCGCCGCGCGCGCCGCTATACGGCGTCGGCGCGAGATGCGGCGCGGCCAGATACGCTTCGCGCGTGAGCGGCGCGCGCGTCAACGGATGATCGGCGCGCATCATGCACACGACGGTATCGGCGAACAGGTCGCTGCGCTCGAAGCGCGGATCGGGCTTCGGCCAGTTGCCGATCACGAGATCGAGTTCGCCGGCGTCGAGCGCGGCCGCATGATCGAGCAGCGGTCCCAGCGATTCGATTTCGAGCCGCGCGTGCGGTGCCGCTTCGCGAAACCGCGCGATCACGGTCGGCATGAAGAAGTCGTTCAGATAATCGGGCGCGGCGACGCGAAAGGTGCGGCGCGAGCGGCCCGGATCGAAGTCGCCGTGCGGCGTGGCGACGAAATCGACGTCGCGTAGCACGCGTTGCGCGGCCGCGAGCAGCGACTCGCCGTATTCGGTCGGCACCATGCCCGACTTGCCGCGCACCAGAATCGGATCGCCGAGCGTTTCGCGCAGCTTGCGCAGCGCGGTGCTGATCGCGGGCTGGGTCTGGTTCAGACGCTGCGCGGTCTGCGTGACGCTGCGCTCGACGAGCAGCGTGCGCAGCACGCGCACGAGCCAGATATCGAGTGAGGCGGCGGCGGTGTCGTCCATGATGAAAGCGTGGCGCGGGCGGTCCGGGGCGGCGTGAAGCATGATGCGGGGGCCGTCCGCCGCGCGGCGCGTGCGTGAATACGAAGGTTATAACCTTAGGCCCGTTTGCGGGTGAGCGGCATAGCGGGCGCGGTATGGCGGGCATCAGCGCAGCGGGTTGCCGTGGTGGCTTCGCGCGAACTGAGGCAGGCAGCAAAGCCGCGATGCCGTGACGCCGGTGTGGAAGCGGGAAGCCGGCACCCGAACCTCCTGAGGCTTGCAATGCGACTCACCCCATGCCGCCCGCCGGCCGCGCACATGCGTTCATGCCGGCTCATAGGCACACTCGTGCTCGTCTACGTCTTCTCGACCGGCTTGTCCGGCAGCCCCCACGGTAGCGAACTGATCCGCTTCACCTCGCGCGACTCGAGCCAGTTCGGCGTGCGCGCGCAGTACAGCACCATCGGCAGCGCGTCCTCGCCCCAGAACAGCTGGTCGTTCAGACGAAACGTCGGCACGCCGTACACGCCGAGGCTGATCGCGTCGGCGGTATTGCGCTGCAACTGCGCCTTCGCGGCCTCGCTCCGGATCAGTTCGGGGCCGTCCGGCTGGCCGACGCGTGCGCACAGTTCGGCGAAGGCTTCGTCGCTCGACGGATCGCGTCCCTCGCGCCAGATGAAGCGGAAAATCTCGCGCACGAACTGGACGTCGCCGTTCGCGGCCGTGGCGAGCAGCAGCGGTTTCATCGAATCGAACGGATGCGCGGGCGGCATCCTGTACGGAATGCCGAGCTGTTCCGCGCGAAACAGCGCGTGCCGGTACATGAACGTGCGCTTGGCGGGCACGCTGTACGCCGAGCGCTGGCCCCAGTGGCGATACAGATCGTTCAGCACGACCGGCGTGAACGCGAAGTCGAAGCCGGGCCATTTGTCGTGTTGCTCGAGCAACAGGTAGGTGAACGGCGAGACGAAATCGTAGAACCACAGCGGCTGTTGGGCGTCGATGCCAACGGTCATAAATGTCTCCCGGGTACCTGCTTCAGGACGGCGCGGACGGTGCGTCTGCTATTCCGTCGAAATCGTAACGATCTTACGCGGTGCGGCCCGCGCTTGCACCGGTCGATATCCCCTGGTGCAAGCGGGGCGCCGGTTTGCGCGGCTGCGTGCGGTGAACGAGGGGCAAGCCGCGCTGGTGCGAAAGGCATTCGAGGCGCGGGTGGCGCCGGCCTGCCGTGTGTTCAGTCTTTAAGGTCGCCGTCCGCTTCGCCGCTGCCGCGCGGATCTGCGCCGCTCTCCGCGTTCCGGCTCGTGCGGCCGCTGGTGTCGCCGCTGGTGTCGCCGTTTGCGGCACGGCTTGCGCGCTCGTCCGCGGCAACCGTCGGTCCCGTCGCCGGCTCCGTCGCGGCTTGCGCTGTCCGGCCGTCCGCTTCATCCGTGTCGTCGACCTCGTCCAGCACGCCTTGCGTGTCGCGGCTCGCCATGAGCCGCCGCCGCACGAAGCCGATGTGCTCGCGCAGCACGTAGAACTGGTCCGCGTAGGCGAGCGGCATTTTCATGCCGTTGACCGAGTCCTCGATCGTGTCGAGCCGCTCGATCAGCGAGGTGCGCTCGGCGGCCGAATGCTCGCTGAGCGCGCTGCGCTCGATCGCGATCAGCGAGCCGTACCAGCGATAGATGCGCGACTTGACCCGCCATGCGTAAAGCCCCGGCACGACGCGCAGCGCCGGCACGAGCAACACGATCAGCGGCACCACGACCACGAGCAGCCGGTCGGCGAGGCTTGCGATCCAGAACGGCAGCGTCCGGTACAGGAAGCTCTTGCCCGACTTGTAGTAGCGCGCGGCGTCGTCGGAGAGCGGGAAGTCGTGCGCGATCGGCGCGGGGAATTCGCCGGCGTGCTGCATGACCGTCGCGTGGCCGTGCACCTCGCGCGCGGCTTCGATCAGCAGATCGGAGAGAGCGGGATGCAGCGAGTCGCGCGCGACGAACTCGGCGGTCGGCGCGACGATGTTGATCGAGTTCGCCGGCAGGTTTTGGCCGAGGTCCAGCGAACCCATCGGTATCTTCAGCTGGGTCAGATACGGAAAGCGGCGTGTGTACGCGTCGGCCTGCGTGAAATCGTAGAAGCGGATGTTCTGCGTGCGGTAAAGCTTGCCCATCACGGCGGGCTGCGCCGAGTCGCCGGCGAGAAAGGCCGCGTCGATCTTGCCGTCGATCAGCGCGTTGGCGGCTTCGTCGCCCGAGAGCGGCAGCAGCCTGGTCGCCCCGCCCGGCACGATGCCGTTGGCCTTGAGCAGCGCGAGCGCGAGTTCGCGCGTGCCACTGCCTTCGGCGCCGATCGCGAGCCGCTGGCCCTTGAACTCGGAGAGCCACTGCACGGGCGCGCCGCGATAGAAGATCGCGAGCGGCACGTAGGCGACGCTGCCGAGCGACATCAGATCCTTGCCCGCCGTGCCGGGCGTGACGCCGCTCTGCACGAAGCCGACGTCGACGTTCGAATTCGGGTCCGAGAGCCGCTTGAGGTTTTCGAGCGAGCCCTGCGAGTCCAGCACGTTCAGCGTGATGCGGTTGCGCGCGAGGATCGTCTTGTACTTCTGCGCGGCGTTCCAGAACGTGCTGCCGACGGGGCCGGCGCTGATCGTCAGCGTGCTCGGCGGTGCGGGCTGGATGAGCCGCACGGCGGCCCAGATCGCGACGATGGCGAGCAGCACGAGTGGCCCGAACGACACCGCGAGGTCGCGCCACGAGATCGCGACGAAACGGGCGACAAGACGAGGGGGACGGGTGCGGCCGGTGGCTGGCTTCATCGGATCAGGTGGCGGCGGTGGTCGTGAGGGCGAACGTGCGACGGTGTTGCGAAACGGCGAAACGGCGAAACGGCGAAACGGCGAAACGGCGAAACGGCGAAACGGCGAAACGGCGAAACGGCGAAACGGCGAAACGGCGAAACGGCGAAACGGCGAAACGGCGAAACGGCATCTGGCGGCCGGAGCGGGCGCGGCCCTGTGCAGGCGGGCTGCGGGTCGCCGTCACCACGCGTCGCGCCGATGGTACCTGAGATTCGCGCGACGGCGAAACACGCGGCGCGGCGGTGCGCGGACAAAGCCGTAACAAATCGTGAACTCCACATGCGCTGGATGTGAGCGGCGTCTGAATCGCAAATGGGCCGTTAATGCAACGCAAATCAGCCGCGAGCCAGCAGCAATTGAGCCGCAAATCAGCCGCCTGCGGGCCGTCCGCGCATGGCCTCGCCCGTTCACTTTGCATTCCGGCATCCGCTGTCGCCGCGCCACGCCCGCCACTAAACCCTTTGCGCTTCTGTCCCGGCTAGATTAAATTGTGGATCGCTACCGCGAGCCAACGTTTGCGCGGCGCGATCCCGGCATGGCGGACAAGAACCGGGGGCGCCGGCGAATTTCGCGGTTTGCGGGTTCCCGTTCCGGGTCCGCGCGCCGTCCTGACCGGGCGGCACACGACGGACAGGGCGGCAGCCGGCCTCTCTCGCCTCTTGCGCACCGTGTCGTAGCCTTAACCGGTCGTCGCCGAAGCTCGCTTCGCGCCACGCCGGTTGCCCGTAGTCGTAACGAAACCGCTTGAGATGCGGTCCAATGTGAAATCAAGGAGAAGAGAGCTATGAAAACGGTCGGTGTTCTGAAAACGCTGGGTTCGGTGGTGGCAATGGTGGTGGCGTGCAACGTGTACGCTCAGGCAAGCGCTCCGGCAACGGATTCGACCGCGGCCACAGCCGCCAGCGTCAAGGCCGGCAAGCGCGCGAACCACCAGCTCGGCCGCAAGGTGCGTGCCGCGCTCACGAAGACCCAGGGTCTCGACGTGTCGAACATCGCCGTGCGCGCACGCGGCGGCGCGGTGACGCTGACCGGCTCGGTGCCGAGCCAGGGCCAGATCGATGCGGCCGGTACGGCCGCGAAGGGTGTCGCCGGCGTGACGTCGGTCTCGAACAAGCTGACCGTCATGCAGCAGTAAGCGCCACGGCGCACGCGCGGCGGCTCGCAAGGCCGCGCGTCGCCGGGTGCGGGTTCGTGGACTGCCGCGAACGATCGACGCAGAATACGGCTCCGGCTCATCGCCGGAGCTTTTTTTTCGCCTGCGCCTTTGCCTTCGTCGTTACCGGCCGGTTGCCGATTGTGCGGAAGCGTCGCGAGAACCGGACGACCGGGCTGCCGATCCTGGCGAGCCGCGCGATTGCGCCGCCGTTCTGACTCCGTTCCGGATTGGTGCGCTGCGACACAGTGCTGACGCACGCCGAGGCGTACTGTGACGTCTGGAACGGGAGCCGACGTCATGAAAACCACGCTGTTTCGCTATATCGATCTGCCGATCGGCGATCGGGCCGCTTTCGAGCTCGTGTGCGCGCGCCATGGCTTCGCACCCGCGCATTTCGACATCAGCGCCAGCGTGAGCGCGGACGAGCCCGCGCCCGAGCGTCTCGTCACCGTGCGGCGCGGCGGCTGGGCGCAGTCGTATCCCGATCGTCACGGGCAGTGGATCAGGCAGTTCGACGCCGATCTGACCTGCCGCTATTTCAAGTAGACGCCGCGCCGGCGCTCGGCGTCAGGACAGCACGAGCCTGACGCCGACCAGCGTCAGCGTGGCCGCCAGCAGATTGCGCAGCAGCGCATCCGGCGCCCGCGACGACAGATAGCTGCCGATCGCGATCCCCGGCAGCGAACCCACCAGCAGCGACAGCAGCATCGACCAGTCGACCGAGCCGAGCAGCCAATGGCCCGCGCCCGCGAGCAGCGTCAGCGGCACCGCGTGCGCGATGTCCGAGCCGACGATGCGCGTGGTCGGCAGCAGCGGATACAGCAGCAGCAACACCGTCACGCCGATCGCGCCTGCGCCGACCGAGGTCAGCGACACCAGCACGCCGAGAACCGCGCCCGTGAGCATCGTCAGCGCGAGCGTGCGCCCCTGGCTCGGGGCGCGCTGCTTGCGTGCCCCGAGTGCCGCGAGCTGCGGGCGGAACACGAGCGCGATCGCCGTGATCAGTAGCGCCGTGCCGAGCACGACCTGAATCAGCCGGCTCGCGCCGGGCGTGTCCATGCCGTGCCGATGCAGCAGGATCAGCGTGACCGTGGCCGCCGGCACGCTGCCGGCGGCGAGGCGCAGCGTGATCTGCCAGTCGACGGAGCCCTTCAGTCCGTGCACGAGCGTGCCGGTTGCCTTGGTGGCGGCCGCGTAAAGCAGGTCGGTGCCGACGGCGGTGGCCGGATGCACGTTGAACAGCAGGACGAGGATCGGCGTCATCAGCGAGCCGCCGCCGACGCCCGTCAGCCCGACCAGGAAGCCGACGAACAGGCCGGAGAAAGAGTACAGCAGATCGATGTGGGGAAGTGCCATTGAACGGACAGCTGACTGATCGGTGGTGAAGGGTTGGGCGGCAAGGCCGGCGGGTTCGCCGGGGCGGGGGGCGCAGCTTGTCGGCGGCTTGCCGCATGGCCGCTGCCGGATGCGGTCGCGCTGGCGGTCCCGCCGCCGGCTGATGGCCGGCCGGTGGCTGCCGCACGGCGCCGCGGACCGTGAAGTCGAGGGGGCCGTACCGGTTGCCCGGGCCGCCGCCTGCGCGACGAAAGGCGCTATTGTCGCAAAACTGCCGCTCCCGCGTGCGGGATGTGAGTCCGGGTGTGGGCGGCATGCTGGAGCGGGCGCTGTGCGGCGTGCGGCATGAGGGCGTTGCGAGTTGCGTTCGATGGCGCGCGCAGCGTGCAACGCAGGGGTGTTGCATGCTGCATTGGGCCTGCCCGGAGTGCGGCGCCAAGCGAGTGCGCCTCATGTCGAGCCGGGACCCGCTACCTGCTCGGAGCGCAAGGCGGGTGCCGCGTTGTTGCATGGCGCGCTGCGTGGAGCGGTAAAGCGAGAGCACCGGGCACACCGGGCGCACCGAGAGCGTGCCCAGCGCGGGCAGTCCGATTTTCCCACATGCCGCCTCAGCCGCCGCTCAAAGCGCCCGGCGAATCTCGACCACGCCGAACACCGCGAGCATCAAGCCGACCATCCGGTCGATTGCGCCGCGCAGCTTCGTGCCGATCGCATGGCGCGCGAGCGATACCACGGTCACGAGAAAACACCACCACGCGATCGAACCGGCGAATACGCCGCCGACCGTCGTCAGCGCGATGGCCGGCGAGAACGCACCGCGTGGCGCGAGCGTCGTGAACAGCGCGGCGAACATGATGACGGTCTGCGGGTTGGTCAGCGTCAGCAGCAAGGCGCTCGCGTATGCGCGCAGCGCGCCGGCGCGGCCGATCTGGGCGAGCCGGCCGTCACCATGGCCATGGCCGGCGGCGCCGTTGGCGAGGTCGGAGGAAGGCTTCTGCAGCAGCGCGCGCACGCCGAGGTACAACAGGAACAGGCCCGCGAGCAGATGCAGCGGACGGTCGTAGGCGAGCATGAATTGCGAAATGCCGACGAGGCCGAGTGCCGCGATCAGCCCGTAGGCGGCGTCGCCGCTCGCGATACCGAAGCCGATCGCGAGCCCGGCGCGCGGGCCGCCAGTCAGCGTGCGGCGGATACACAGCATGCCCATCGGACCGATCGGCGCGGCGATCGCGAGGCCGACGCCCGCGGCGGTGAAGAAGAGACTCGTGGTGGACATGGACGGGTTCCCGGACGGTTGTTCTGATGGGGCGTGTCGATTGCGCCGACGAGGGGGCTCGTCGTTGCGTGCCGATATCGAGGTGGTTCCTTGAACTCGGCGCCGCTCGTGTCGTCAGCGGTGTTTGTACGTTCTACGGCTTGTGCGGCGGTTCGACGAGCGGCGCGAGACGACTTGCCGCCGGCCGCGCGCCTCGCAGTCGGCGCATTCGCGAGCATAGCGACACCGAAAATAGCGGGCAAGCGCGACGAACGCGATGTGCGGGCTCATCGCGTGTATTGAGCCCGTCATGGGAGACGCGGCGAAACAGCCTCGGCGGCGTGCGTTCCATTCAGCGTTGCACGGTTCCGCCAGGCTCGTGCGGACGCCGCGAAAAAAAGCTAGGCGTCGCGACGGGTTTCATCGGCGTGCTCGAGCCGTCCCGATACGTTCGCGAGCAGCAGCGCGAACAGTACCGCGCCGATCGTCGCGAACAGGAGCGCGCCAATCAACGCGGCCAGTATCAGCATGGTCCATGTCAGGCCACTCATCTATACGGCTCCAGCGTGTCTTTGCGGCATCGTAACCCGTACTCGCCTGACGCTTATGTGCGCTTGCCCGCTGGAAAACCGTGGTCGCACGTATGCCGTGCTCACGGAAAGCCGCAAGACCGCGGCGGTTTGCCTTGACTTGCCGCGCCGGCGCGTGCGGAAAAGACCTAGTCCGTTTCCGCAATTCCATGGCGGAATCGAACCGGGTTCCGCTCGACACAATCCGCCACCGGTCCTTCGATTGTCGGCGGGCTAACGCCATCCGATTTTAATGTTTCATGTCTGAAACATTAATTGTTGTTTTGTGTATTCAAGGCTTTCATTGGAGAATAATTAAATAATCTATTCACCTTCCAATGCATTTAAATTGGATGAGGAATTGGCTTCGTTGCGCCGCCTGGCCGGTATCTTCAGGAGAACGCAGGCGTTCCGGCGGCACGGCGGCTTCGGAAGCCGGTCGAGGGAATTGCACTCTCAGACAATGTTTTCCGGCAAGGATAAACCTGGATAAGACGAAATAAAGGTCGGATAAAATTAAAATAGGCCTCTTTTCGAGCAGGCGCGCAGTGTGCGCTGGCGTACGCAATCAATTTTCGAATTGCCCTAATATTTGCGAATGCATATTCGGCCATATGCAGAATTCCGCATTAATTCATTGATATGGCGGTTGCTTCGGCAAGGTGCTGAATCGCACAGACCGGCCACCCATTAATGCGCCAACATGTCCGCATTTTCGGTCATGGCGGCTAAATGCTGGAAGCCGTCGCTATGATCCAGTGCACCGAGTGGGTATTCCCGGTGGCGATAGAAGATGAAGTCGATCGTTTTCCGTTGAGAGGATGGCTATGACCTGCGCAAGTCTCGAGTCCGCAATGCTGCGCTGGGTGCATGCGCCGAACAAAGGCGTGCGCCGCATTGCAATTCTGCTGTTCAACGATTGCTCGCTGCAAGGCGCGGGTGTCATTGCCGAGGTTTTCCAGGCCGCGAACGAACTCTCCACGTCGGGCTCGGGTGCGTGGCTCTACGACGTGTCGTTTCTGTCCGTCGACGGCGGCATGGTGGCCGCGTCGTCCGGCTTGCGGGTGTGGACCGACGGGCTCGATGCGCGTCATTACCGCGGCTTCGACGCGCTGTATGTCGCGGGCGGCAAGGGCGCGGCGATGGCGGCGCGCGACGAGCGGCTGATCGGCTGGCTGCGCCGCGTACGCCGCAACACGTCGATGATGCGCTCGATCGCCGAAGGACGCGCGGTGCTCGACGCGGCTTACGTGCCCGACGGCGCGGAGGCGGGCGAACCGAACGGCGTGAACGGCGCGAGCGCGGCAAGCCCGGAGAGCGCCACGCATGGCGCGGCGGAACTCGGCGACCGGCTGGAGTCGATGCGTAGCGCGCTCGCGCTGATCAAGCGCGACCTCGGCAACGCGACCGCGCGCATGGCGGCCGAGCGGCTGCTGGCGGATTCGTCGAACCTCGCGCCGCTGCTCGGCGAGGACGGCGCGCTGAGTCCCGGCGACAAGGTGCGCGCGGCCGCGCGCTGGCTCCAGGAAAACTGCCAGCAGTCGATTTCGATTGCCGACGCCGCGCAGTTCGCGGCCATGAGCGAACGCAATTTCCTGCGCCGCTTCAAGATGGAAATGGGCATTACGCCCTCGAGTTTTCTGCTGCATGAACGCCTCGCGGTGACGTGCAGCCTGCTGACCGAATCCGAATTGCCGGTCGACAAGATTGCGCGCCGCACCGGCATGGGCAATGGCGACCGTCTCGCGAAGGTGTTCCGCAAGCGCATGCGGATTTCCCCGACCGAGTTCAGGATTCAGAGCCGTCGCATGAGCGGCGAGTAGCAGCGCAGGACGCAACCCGGCGAGCGCGCGAAACGGCGCACCGGAGTCTTCTCCTTCGTACCTTGCAGGACTATAAGGAATCCGAATATGTTGAGGCATGGCATCGTGAGCGCAGGATCTGTCGAGCCGGCTGGCGCCGGCGCGCATTGCGCGCATATCGTGCCGGTCATTCTGGCGGGCGGCTCGGGCACCCGGCTGTGGCCGGTGTCGCGAGAAAACTTTCCGAAGCAACTGATCGACGTGGTCGGCTCCGACTCGCTGCTGCAGGCGACCGCGCGGCGCCTCGACGGCTTTCCCGCGAGCTGGCATGTCGATGCCTCGCCGATCGTCGTGTGCGGCGACGAGCATCGCTTCGTGATTGCCGAGCAGTTGCGCGAGAACGGTATCGACGCGCGGCTGATCGTCGAGCCCGCGCGGCGCGACACGGCCCCCGCGCTGACGCTGGCGGCATCGCTCGCGTGCGCGGAGGACCGCGACGCGATCCTGATCGTGATGCCGGCCGATCATGCGATTGCCGACGTGGCCGCATTGCAGCGCGCGCTCGATTGCGCGGCGCGCCACGCGGCAGCGGGCGCGATCGCGACGCTCGGGGTGCCGCCGACGCGGCCCGACACCGGCTTCGGCTATATCCGCATCGGCGCGGCGCTGGCCGAGGGCGGTCATGCGATCGACGGTTTCGTCGAGAAGCCCGCCGAGGAACTCGCCGCCCAATACCTCGCGGCCGGCACGTACTGGTGGAACAGCGGCATCTTCATCATGCGCGCGAGCGTGTGGCTCGATACGCTCGCGCGTCTGCGCCCCGACATGCATGCGCCCTGCGAAAGCGCGTTCGCGAACGGCCGCCAGGACGGCGCGGTGTTCCGGCCGGCGCCGGAGGCCTTCCTCGAAGTGCCCGCCGATTCGATCGACTACGCAGTGATGGAGCGTCTGACGGAGTCGCCGGCGGGCGCGCCGCGCGGTGCCAGCACGATCGATGCGGGCCAGGCCGGCAACGCAGGCCGCGGTCCGATCGACAACACCGCAAGCACAGCCGCAACCACCGGCATTCCCGCCGGCGTCGTGATTCCGCTCGAAGCCGGCTGGTCCGACCTCGGCTCGTGGGACGCGGTATGGGCCGCGATGGAAAAGGATGCGAACGGCAACGCCGGGCGCGGCCGCGTCACCTTCGAAGGCGCGGTGTCGTGCTACGCGCATTCGGAAGGGCGGCTCGTCGCCTGCGTCGGCACCGCCAACGTGGTGGTGGTCGAGACGGCCGATGCGGTGCTGGTGGTGGACCGCTCGCACGTGCAGGACGTGAAGGGCCTCGTGTCGCGCATCAAGGCGCAGAACGCGCCCGAAGCCGACGCGCATCGCAAGGTGCGGCGCCCGTGGGGCTTTTACGATTCGATCGATCACGGCGAGCGCTTTCAGGTCAAGCGCATCGTCGTCACGCCCGGCGCGCAGTTGTCGCTGCAACTGCATCATCACCGCGCCGAACACTGGGTGGTGGTGCGCGGCACCGCGCTCGTCACGCGCGGCGAAGAGCAGTTCCTGCTCACCGAAAACCAGTCGACCTACATTCCGCTCGGCACGCGTCACCGGCTCGAAAACCCCGGCAAGGTGCCGCTCGAAATCATCGAAATCCAGTCCGGCACCTATCTCGGCGAGGACGACATCGTGAGGTTCAACGACAACTACGGCCGCTGCCCGTAAGCAGCATGGATACGCCCCGTTGGCGAACATAAAAGGCAATACGAGGGAAGCAAACATGCGCAAGTTTCAGGATCTGCTCGCGCGAATTTTCGATGTCGCGCTGGTGTTGGCGGGTGCGGCCGTGGCGTCGCAAATCCGCTTCGACTATCTCGGCCAATCGGGCTTCTACTGGGCGCTGGCGATGTTTTCCGCCGCCTTCGCGCTGGCGATCTTTCCCGCCTTCGGCGTGTACGAATCGTGGCGCGGCCGCTCGAAGCTCGGGCTCGCGGGCCAGGTGTCGCTCGCGTGGCTGATCGTGCAGGCCTGCGCGCTGGCGCTGATGTATTCGCTGCATCGGATCGACATCGTCTCGCGGCTGTGGTTTTCGTACTGGACCGCGACGACCGGCGGCCTGCTGATCGCCTACCGGCTCGTCACGCATGCGGTGCTCGCGCGGGCGCGCGGCGCCGGCATGAACCTGCATCAGGTCGCGATTGTCGGCAGCGGTTCGCAGTGCGATGCGATCCTGCGCCGTATCGAGTCGGCGCCGACCGCGGGCTTTCGCGCCACGGCCGTCTACAACACGCGGCCGGACGATTCCGCGGTGACGAATTCGCGCGTGCCGGTGTTCGAGCGCGTCGACGCGCTCGCTGACTACATCCGCACCAACGACGTCCACGAGCTCTGGCTGATGCTGTCGCTCTCCGAGGAGCCGCTCATCTGCGCGCTGATCGACGAGTTCCGCGACGACCTCGTCAACATCCGCTTCATGCCGGACGTGCGCAGTCACGCGTTGTTCGAAGGCAGCGGCGTCGTCGATCTGCTCGGCGTGCCGGCGATCAACCTGGTCGCCTCGCCGCTGTCGGCCAACGCGATGCTGAAGAAAGAGATTTTCGACCGGCTGTTCGCGGCGAGCGCGCTGCTCGGGCTCATGCCGCTGCTGCTCGGCATCGCGATCGCGGTGAAGCTGTCCTCGCGCGGGCCGGTGCTGTTCAAACAGAAGCGCAAGGGCGCGGACGGGCGCGTGTTCACGATCTACAAGTTTCGCTCGATGCGGCTGCATACCGAAGCGAAAGGCACCTTGAGCCAGGCGACGCGCAACGACAAGCGCGTGACGAAAGTGGGCGCGTTCCTGCGCCGCACGAGCCTCGACGAGCTGCCGCAATTTTTCAACGTGCTGCGTGGCGACATGTCGGTCGTAGGACCGCGTCCCCATGCGCTCGAGCACGACGATCTCTACCAGAAGGTGGTCGCGGGCTACATCAATCGCTACCGGATCAAACCGGGAATCACGGGCTGGGCGCAGATCAACGGCTTCCGTGGCGAAACCGACCGCATCGAGAAGATGGAACGTCGCGTCGAACATGACCTGTACTACCTCGGTCACTGGTCGTTCGCGCTCGACATGCGGATCATCGGCGCGACGATCGTCGCAGGACTGGTTCATCGAAACGCTTACTAAGCAGTCGATAAAAAACGCCTCGGGGCGAAGGAGGAAGGATCATGAACTCACTGGGTTTTCGTGCGGGAACGATGGTGGTTTTCGCGAGTGCCGCACTGCTCGCCGGCTGCGGCAGTGTACCGGGCCAACGGATGATTACGCCGGCCACGGTGCAGGACACGGGAGGGGATTTCAGTCCCACCGAAGCTTCGCAGCAGCAGATTCCGATCACCGACATTAACCTGGCGCTGCTGAAGAAGATGAACGCCGACCAGCAGGCCATGACGATGCCGCCCGATATCGCAGCGCTGTTCGGCAAGCCGACCGCGTACAAGGTCGGCCCCGGCGACGTGCTACAGATCGTCGTGTGGGATCACCCGGAACTCGCGGCCGCGCTCGGGCAGCCGACGCAGACCTCGCGGCCCTCGGATGCGATTCCGGGCTTCCTGATCGACGAAAGCGGCGACGTGCAGTTTCCGTATGCGGGCACCCTGCACGTGGCGGGCAGGGACGTCGCGTCGATTCAGCGCGAACTGCATCAGCGTCTGAGCAAGGTGTACCAGAAGCCCGAAGTGACGGTGCGGGTCGCGTCGTTCCGTAACGCGCAGGTGATGATCGACGGCGAAGTGCGCACGCCCGGCAGCCAGTCGGTCAACGACATTCCGATGTCGCTGACCAACGCGATCGGCCTGAGCGGCGGCTTCACGACGACCGCGGACCGCAGCCGCGTCGACCTGATCCGCAACGGCCATACGTATTCGCTGAACATCGACGACCTCATCAAGCACGGCCACAATCCGTCGGACATCTATCTGCAGGCGGGCGACATGGTGCGGGTCAACGCGCGCGAGGACAGCGGCGTGTACGTGATGGGCGAGGTCAACAAGCCGGCCACGGTGCTGCCGCTGCGCAACGGCTCGCTGACGCTCTCGCAGGCGATCTCCGACGGCGGCAGCTTCGACTCGAACACGGCCGCCGCGCAACAGCTGTTCGTGATCCGCAATTCGACCAGCGACTCGCCGCAGATCTATCACCTCGACGCTCGCTCGCCGGTGGCGATGCTGCTCGCGAACCAGTTCCAATTGCAGCCGAAGGACATCGTGTACGTCGGCCAGGGCGGCCTGGTTCGCTTCAACCGCGTGCTGAACCTGCTGTTGCCGGCGATCAACGCGGCGGTGACGGGGGTTATCGTCGGGAAGTGACGTAAGAGCGGTGCGCGTAACGCGCACCGCCAGGTCTTGTCGGGGTGAACAACATGGCAATCCACTTTGACGGCCGTTATGAAGGCCGCTACGAGAACCGCTTTGAGAACCGGTTCGAAGCCCGCTTCGAACCCGGTTACGCGGACGTGCCCGGTCCGGGCCGTCTGCGTCCGTCGGACTACCTGCGCACGATCGTGCGCGGTCGGCGCACGATTCTCACGGTGACGCTGATCGCGCTCGCGCTCGGCAGTGCCTACGCGTTGCTCGCGCCGCCGACGTACCGCGCGGACGTGCTGTTCCACGTCGAGGACCGGACGGCCAACCCGACCGGCGTCGCTAACGGCGCGTCGCCGCCGGTCGGCGGCGGCGCCGATTCGAAGCCGTCGACGGCCGCGCAGATCGAGTTGTTGAAGTCGCGGCTCGTCGTCGAGGAGGCGGTGCGCACGCTGCACCTCGACATCACGGCGACGCCGCGTTATCTGCCGCTCGTCGGTGCGAGGATCGCGGGTCTCGCGAATGGACGATGGGGCCGATGGGGCTTCAGGCTGCCGTCGTTCATGAAGCTGTCGGGCTTTGCGTGGGGCAACGAGAGCATCGCGGTGTCGCGTTTCGATACCGCGAAGCCGATGTACGACGCGAGCTTCACGCTGGTGGCGGGGGCCGACAACACCTTCGTGCTGCGCGACCCGAACGGCAGCGCGATCCTGTCGGGCCGGGTCGGCGAGACGGTGCAGACCGATACCGCCGACGGCCCGATCGTGCTGCACGTCGACCGGCTCGTCGGGGCGCCCGGCACGCGCTTCACGCTCGCGCGCGCCTCGACGCTCGGCACGGTCGACCGCCTGCAGAACACCATGCTCGTGCAGGAGACCGCGCCGCAATCCGGCGTGATCCGGATGAGCCTCGAAGGCGGCGATCCGGCGTTGGCCGCGGCGATCGTCAACAACATGGCGCAGCAGTTCGTGCGTCAGGACATGGCGAGCCGCTCGACCGAAACGCGCCACACGCTCGCATTTCTTGAGCAGCAACTGCCCGCCCTGCGCAAGGATCTGGACGACGCCGAGCAGCGCTACAGCAAGTTCCGCAACGAGCACGGCACGGTCGATCCCGGCGAGGAGAGCCGGCTGATGCTGCAACAGTCCGCCGACAACAAGGCGCGCCTGCTCGACCTGCAGCAGCAGCGCGTGGAGCTGTTGCAGCGCTTCACGCCGAGCCATCCGTCGGTGGCCGCGCTCGACGCGCAGATCGCCGCGTTGCAGGGCGCGCAGGCCACCATGAAGCGCAGTGCGACGGCGATGCCCGACACCGAGCAGACCGCGCAGCGGCTCAAGCACGACGTGGACGAGAAGACCACGCAATACAACAGTCTGCTGAACAACGTGCAGCAACTGCGCACGACGCAGGCGGGGCAGGTGGCCGGCGTGCGGGTCGTCGACTTCGCCGAAACGCCTGACGATCCGGTGCGGCCGCGGCGCATGCTGGCGATCCTGGTTTCGCTCGGCGGCGGCCTCGGGCTCGGCATCTTGCTGATCCTGCTCAAGCGCGCGATGTACGGCGGCGTCGAGCGGCCCGACGACCTCGAAGGCATGCTCGGCGTGCCGGTGTTCGCGGCCGTGCCGCGCAGTCAGACCCAGCTGCGCCTGCAGCAAAGCGTGGCGCAGCGCCGCCGCGGCCAGCATGTGCTCGCGCACCAGGCGCCTGGGGATCTCGCGGTGGAAGGCGTGCGCAACCTGCGCACGTCGCTGCAGCTGTCGCTCGATCACGCGGCCAACAACGTCGTGATGATTACCGGCTCGCGGCCCGACGCGGGCAAGTCGTTCCTGTCGGTGAACCTGTCGGCGCTGGTCGCGTCGGCGAACAAGCGCGTGTTGATCATCGACGCCGACATGCGGCGCGGGGACGTGCATTCGCACTTCGGCATCTCCCATCAGCCGGGCCTGTCCGACGTGCTGAGCGGCGGCGATCTGCACTCGATGATCCAGCGCGAGGTGCTGCCCGGTCTGGACGTGCTGGCCAAGGGCTCGCTGCCGACGCATCCGGCCGAGCTGCTGATGAGCAAACGCTTCGAAATGTTGCTTGACGAACTGAAGCCGCAGTACGACCTCGTTATTGTCGATACACCGCCGGTACTGGCGGTGACTGACTCGACGCTGATCGGCCGATATGCGGGCACCACGCTGCTGGTGGTGCGCCACGGCCGCCAGCCGCTGCACGAGATCATCGAAACCGCGAAACGGTTGCGCAACGGCGGTGTGGCCATGCGCGGCGTGCTGCTGACCGATGTGCCGCAGGAAGCCGCGTTTCTCGGTTCGGGATATCAGGGCGGCTATTACGGCTACGACAGCATTGCCGGTTGACGGCGCGGCCCGCGGCGCAATGCCGTGTGCCGCGGCCGTGTGCGGTTTCGCCCTGGGATCGGCGCGGGCTCGAGGTTCGGATAGGCATCGCCAAACACTATTTGGGGGAAGGTTCCATGAAACGCAAGGTTGCGCTGATCACCGGCATTACTGGACAGGACGGCTCATACCTGGCTGAGTTGCTGCTCGCCAAGGATTACATCGTACACGGCATCAAACGCAGGGTGTCCCTGTTCAACACGGACCGGATCGATCATCTCTACCGCGATCCTCACGAACCGGAGCAACGGCTCTTTCTGCACCATGCGGATCTGACCGACTCGACCAGCCTGCTGCGCGTGATCCAGCGCGTCGAGCCGGACGAAATCTACAACCTCGCCGCGCAGAGCCATGTCGCGGTGTCGTTCGAGGAACCGGAATACACGGCCAATGCCGACGGTCTCGGTACGTTGCGCATTCTCGAAGCCATCCGCATTCTCGGCATGCAGGAGAAAACGCGCTTTTATCAGGCATCCACGTCGGAACTCTACGGGCTCGTGCAGCAGGTGCCGCAAAGCGAGACCACGCCGTTCTATCCGCGCAGCCCGTATGCGGTCGCCAAGCTGTTCGCCTACTGGACCACGGTCAATTATCGCGAGGCCTATGGGTTCTTCGCGTGCAACGGGATTCTGTTCAATCACGAATCGCCGGTGCGCGGCGAGACCTTCGTGACGCGCAAGATCACGCGCGCGATCGCGCGCATCGCGGTGGGCACGCAGAAGATGCTGTATCTCGGCAATCTGGCAGCGCTGCGCGACTGGGGCCACGCCCGCGATTACGTGGAAATGCAGTGGATGATGCTGCAGCAGGACCAGCCTGAAGATTTCGTGATCGCGACCGGCGAGCAATACAGCGTGCGTCAGTTCGTGCAGAATGCGGCCGCTGAGCTGGGCATCACCGTGCGTTTCGAGGGCACGGGCGTGGATGAGGTCGGCATCGTCGAAAAGGTGGAAGGGCGCGAGATCAAGGTGTCGCCCGGCGATGTGATCGTGCGGGTCGATCCGCGCTATTTCCGGCCGGCCGAAGTCGAAACGCTGCTCGGCGATCCGTCGAAGGCGCACGCGCGGCTCGGCTGGAAGCCGACCACGTCGTTTGCGCAACTGGTCAAGGAAATGGTGCGCTCGGACTACCAGATCGCACGCCGCGACGCGCTTGTCACGCTGGCGGGCTTTACGGCATTGGAGCATCACGAATAGTCATGACGCGTGTGCCGGTCACGGTGTGCGAGTTATCGTGATGGGTTAGCGATCCGCAGTTTCCTGGCGGATCGACGTGTTGTTGATGTGCTTCGTTTCGCGCCCGTAGTGATCGGCTCGCTGCCGATGGCTGCGGGCGCTTGTCTTTTATGGGCCGTTGGTGAGCCGGTGAGTTGGTGAACCGAACCGGTGCCGCGGCTCGGGGCGTTGCGAGGCGCGGTTTCGCGCGTTGCAACGCCCCTGCGCTAGCGCAACGTCAATGATGCGTGTTGACGTTGCGCACGTCGGGCAGCGGTTCGGTCGCGGTGTCGGCTGACGGCGCGATCTGTAGTTCGGATTCGCGCGTGGCCTGTGTCGACAGACGCCGTGCCGTCTTGCTGCTCGAATCGATTTGCAGCGCGATGCCGGCGTCGCGCGACGCACAAGCCAGGTGTCCGATAGAACCGCAGCTGCGCGCGAGGCTGAGCAGCGCATCGCGTTGCTGTTCGAGCGTATGCACCGTCGCGCGCAGGCGCTGTGCCTCGCGGTTGTCGGGCTGCGCGGCGAGGGCCGCGGCAATGCGCGATTTCGTCGCTGACAGATTGTTCGCCTTCAGATTGATACGTGCCGCTCGCAGATATCGCGCGGCTTCGGCGCGACGTTTCTCTTCCGCGCTGATTGGCGGATTTGCGGCGAGGCGTGTGAGATCTGGCTTCGCCAACGAAACGCGGTGCTGTTGAGGCTGCGATGCGGTGGGTGGTGTGGCTGTTGAGGGGTGGGCTGATGCCAGGTGTTGCGCGGCGATGGCGGGTTGCGGCTGTTGTTGCTGTTGTTGCGCGGTGACGCGGCTCGGCGCAGCATCGGTGCGTGGTTTATCTTTCGCGGCAATCGGCTGAGCGGCAATGGTGTGCGTGGCATCCGGCGTTGCCGACACGACCCGGTGCTGCTCGGGTGTCGCCGCGACCTGTGGTGTAACCGCTGCGGGCTGGGCCGATGCGAGGTGTTGCGCAGCGATGGCGGGCTGCGGCCGTTGTTGCTGTTGCAGCGCGATGACGCTCGGCGAAGCATCGGCATGCGGTTTATCTTTCGCGGCAATCGGCTGAGCGGCCGTGACGTGCGTGGCATCCGACGTTGCCGACACGACCTGGTGCTGCTCGGGTGTCGATGCGATGGGCTGAGCGGCAGCGACGCGCGCGGCGTCCGGCGCTGCCGGCGTGACACGGCGCGGTTCGGGCAGCGACGCCGCCGCCGGTGTGACCGCCGAAGGCCGGGCCGCGGCGACGCGTGGCGCGTCACTCCCAGGCTGCAACGATCCAGCATTCGCCTTGGCTTTCCCGGCACCATCGACAGCAACGGACGCCTTGCCGTTCTGCGCGGACACCGTGGACACATTGCCGCTCGCCACAACCGGCGGCGCCACGCGCAAGTCGCCGTCATGGATGCAGATCAGGTACACGGCGGAACTCACCGCCAGCACCGACGCAGCCAGCACGATGCGGTTGCGCGTGCGCCGTCCTGCTTGCGCGGCTAACTCGGCTTCGTCGATTGAATCGTAGGGATAGACGAGCGTGTCCGGCGAACGGTGCCAGATGCTGCGCGCCGGCAGCCTGGCGGGCCCCGTCCGCGGCGGATTCTCCGGCTCGACGTACAAACCCGGCACTGAGGCAGCATGCGCACCAGACCCCTCCAGCGCGAGCGAATGACACGAAAGACAAGGCGAGAAGCGGCCGACGATCGGTGCACCGCAATTGTTGCAGCGTCGGGGCTCTGGCTGATTGGCAGCGGGATATGTAGACATGGCCGGTCGCTCGCGGGCGTTCAATTACGACGCCTCTGTCAAAGGAACACGTAACGGCAACGAGGCTCGCAAGCCTCACCGATCACTGCGATTACTGCACCACGTAGCCGCGCGCCTGCATGCATGCGCCGTAGGCGGCCCAATAGCGCGTCATCGGCGGCTCGGGCGCGGGCAGCGGCGGCAGTTTGACGTCCGATGCCGCGCTCGCTTGCAACGATGCGTCCGCTGTGCCCAATGCGCCTGATGCGCCCAACGGGCCGATTCCCGCTGCCGATGCCCCGATTCCCTCGCCTAACGTGCCGATTCCCGCGCTCGTGCCCGCAGCCGCCGTGGTCGTAGTCGCGGTGGCCGAAGCACCCGCGGCCGCGGCGGCGCCGCCGGGTGCACCGCCGGCACCTGTCAAGGCATCGTTGGCCGGTTTCGCCGACGATGCCCCACCAGGCGCGGCCGCGATCGGCAAGCTCGCGGCGTCCGGCATGCTGGCGGCATACGGCAGCGGCGTGGCGGAGAAGGAACTGGGCGGCAGCGGCGGCTTGGCCGGCGCGCCCGTCGACGAGCCCTTTGCGACCGGTGCCGGGCGCGGTGGAATCTGCGACTCGTGGACGATGTTGACCTTGCTCACGCGGGCTGCTTCCGCGTAACACAGCGCGGTGTCGACGCCGCGCGCATAGGGACTCTGACTGCGGATCGGATAGGTAAGCGGCTGCCATGCAAATGCAGCGCTGCTGGTCGCAATTAGCGTCAGTACGGTATATGTTCTAAATTTCATCGCAATGACTCCCCCCAGCGATGTTTGGCGTTTTTATCGGAAAAAGCGCTTCGCACGGTGATCTGTTGGCTTCGGGTTCCGTCGTGGCATGACGGCGCACGTTGCGAAGACTGCTTTTCCGAGCGTAGCACCGGATGGCGCCAATGCAATGCTTCGGATAGCGCGCGAAAACGCCAAGCTGCTGTCCAATCAGGACACATCCGTGTAACGCGGCAGGCGAGCTTTGCGAAAGCCCGGTGAATTCTCTGAACATGATGACGAGCCGTCAGGAGACGATGATGCAAAAACTGCGGGACTATTCTGGCGTGCTGATCGTCGCCGTATCGGTTCTGACGCTGTCGCTGGCCGCGCCTGTGGCGGGCAGGGCGAGCGAGGAAAGCGACAACATGAAAGTCGAGACGGCGGGCGAGCGCGCGAATTTCGCGCAGACGTTCTGCCAGATATCGCCGCAGCGCGTCGATGCGTATAAGGAAAAGCTCAGAAAGAGACTGCCCGAAGCCGATCACTTCGATCAGCACTGGCAGACGGGTTGGCAGCGCGCGCAGAGCAACATCGGCAGCATGAACGGACTGCGCGAGCGCGATCCTCAGGAGTTCGACGCACGAATCAAAGTGAATTGTGAACGGCTCAAATGGCTCGCCGGAAATTCGCTGCGGACGCCGGCGCAGAAGTGAGAAGAGCGGTGGGTCTATCGAAGGCGCGGCACTAACGTAGTGTCACGCGTTGTCGTTGTGCTCTTGTGCGGCTCGTTCGTTTCGACGGCATGGCAAGCGATATCTATCGCCGCTCAGGTGCAGGACGCCGTAAATGGTCATATGATTCCGACGTCACTTCGAATCCGCAGACTGGGGCGCGATGCAAGCACGGAACAAAGATTTCGACGACGGTGAGGAAGGCCAAACATCGCATCGCGTGCCAGCCGTCCTGAAACGCTATCAGCGAGCGTTGCTGTACGGAGCCGGCGTTGCGATGACGGTCGTTCTATTGGTGCTGGGCGGCACCGTGATCTACCTGATGGTGCGTGACTACATCGACAATCGCTATATCGGTTTCGCTGTCAGGAAGACGCAGCTCGAATTGGAACTGCTCCAGTTCGAGAGCATTCTGCGGTACACCGTTCTGCACGAAGAGTCGGCATGGGAGCGCCGCGAGCCGCCGCCATCCAGTGTCGTTGAGCAGTTTGCGGCGCAGCACGGGCGCATTCTTCTGCAGCAACACGCCGATTTTCCACCCGTGCTGGCGTTGGGCGACGTCACGAACGAGCGGCCAGCCCAGACATTCGCGCCGTATCTGGCGATGACCCGTGAATTCGATTATCGCGTCGGCCCTTATGCTGTGTTGAAAGGTCCTGATGCGGTGACGGGATATTTCTACACGCCCGACTACAGTTTCATGTCGATTTATCCGGCACCCGCATCGGGCAACCCGCTCGATGCAGGCGATGCCCCAAGCGTGCGGGCGCTGCTCGATCAGATCAGGCCGGATATCGGCGACCTGAGCAAGAAAAAAACGCTGAGGCGTCTGGAAACCGAGCGGGAGTTGATCCTGCTGCCGCCGATTACCGACCGGTTTACCGGAGAGCAGGTCATTCGCATGGTTCTGCCCGCGTTTGCCGACGGTACGCCGTTCCTTATCTTTGTCCGCACCATTCCAGTCAGACTGCTGTTCGATCATCCGGCGCAGGAGCCGCTCGACGACGAAATCTCGCTGATCGTCGACGCATCCGGCAAGGTGGTGCTCGATGCCGGGCCGGCAGGCCGCGATAGTGCGCTGAAGGCTCGCGTACTGCGGACGAAGCCTTGGGCGCCGGGCCGGCAGGGAATCGAGCGGCGTCGTCTTGGCGGTCTCTTTATCGCGAGTGCGCCGGTTTCGCATGTCGGCTGGACACTGGTCTATGCATTTACGTGGCGTACGGTTCTCGCCGAGTTCTGGCCGCGCATCACGCTTCTGACGTTGGCCGTCCTGCTGGTGATCGGATTTCTCTGGACGATCCTGCTGTTGCTCGACCGCAAGATATTCAAGCCGGGTTTCGAGTACTCGCGGCGGATTTTCGAAAGCGAGCGCCTGAATCGCATGATGGTTGCGGCGGCTCCCGAGGGATTCGCGCTGTTGCTATTCGAAAGCGGAGACATTCTGCTCGAGAGCGACGCGATGCGCAGCTATGGAGCAAACGCTCATCCCGATGAGCGGCCATTGCGTTTTCAGCTACTCGAGCTTTACGACCGTTCGCCCGATGCCCCTGCGTGGCAGTCGGGCTTGCAACTGCCGTTCAGACTCGCGAATGGCGGCGTTGAAGATCTGCTCGTGAGTCTCGTCCGCACGCAGTATCGGAGCGTAGACGTATTGCTGTGCAGCTTCTCGAATGTGACGAAGCTCAAGAACACCGAGCGCAAACTCGAAGAGGCGCGGGCGGCGGCCGATGCGGCCAACCATGCGAAGTCCGCGTTTCTCGCGATGATGAGCCACGAGATACGCACGCCGCTCAATGCGATTCTCGGCAATCTCGAACTACTCGGCCGTTCGTCGTTGTCGCCCGCGCAAAGCGAGCGGCTCCATGTCGTGACATCGTCGTCGACGGCGCTGCTCGACATCATCAACGACATTCTCGACTTTTCGAAGGTCGAGTCCGGACAGATGACGATCGAGGCGATCCGTTTCGATCTTGCAGAAACGATTCGCCAGGTCGGTGCGATCTTCGCGCCGATGGCGCATGCGAAGGGGCTCGAATTCGAATGCATGATCGACGATTCGATCGCGCCGTACTATCTCGGCGACCCGACCAGGATTCGGCAGATTGTGGCGAACTTCGTCAGTAATGCGATCAAGTTCACCGAGACCGGCAACGTGCTGCTCGAGGTGTATCACAAGGACGAGACCGTCGACGGCTCGCCGGTCATGATCGGCGTGATCGATTCCGGCATCGGCATGACGCCCGCCCAGCAGGAGACGCTGTTTCAGGCATTCGTGCAGGCGGATTCGTCGATCGCGCGCCGCTATGGCGGCACCGGACTCGGGCTGGCGCTGTGTTCGCGCCTCACGCGGCTGATGAATGGCTCGATCATCGTCAAGAGCTCGCTCGAACTCGGCAGTACGTTCGTGGTGTCGCTGCCGCTGCGGGTCGATACGAGCGCCTCCGCGTCGGCCGCCGACAGCGGGGAGAAGCGTGTCGAACGGGACGCAGCGCCTGCCGGTACGGCGGCTCTGCGCATCCTCGTCGTCGACGATCAACCCGCCAACCGTGAACTGATCGTTGCGCAACTCGATCTGCTCGGATACCGGGCCGACATGGCCGACAGCGGCGCAACCGCACTGCGGTGCTTTAACGAGCAGCACTACGACGTGGTAATGACGGATCTGAACATGCCTGGCATGGATGGCTACACGCTGGCGCGATGTCTGCGCGGGCAGGGCGCGACGACGCCGATCATCGCGGCGACGGCGCATGTCGGCGCCGAAGAGCAGAGACGATGCGAGGACGCGGGAATCGATGCCACGCTGCTCAAGCCGATTTTGCTCGACGCGATGGAACAGGTTCTGCGTCGCTCGATCGGAGCGGAGGCGTCCGGGACGCTTCCGCCCGGCGACAGGACGGCGAAGCGCGACATTTCGCAGGGACCACTGCCGCCGGGCGTGCATGCGGCATTGAAGCAGTCGCTGGGGGAGTCGCTGGCAAAGCTGCAGAAGGCTATGAGCACGCATGACACGCAAGCGGCGCTCGATACGCTTCATGCCATGCGCGGTTCGTTTGCGTTGATCCACGAGGCGGCGTTGGCGAATGCGTGCGCGCAGATGGAGCAACTCGCACGCGACGACGACCTCGCCGGGGTCGAAGAGATGCTGGGCCGTTTCGAGACGCTTGCCTATGAGACGCTGGTGCGCCGCCAAGGGGCGGTGAGTGCGTAGCCACGATGTCCTGATGCGGCAGATTGCGGAAGTGGCATGGCTGCCGGGTGGGCCTGGGCGGTGGCCATGTTGAGCGGTTTGTGTGCGGCCGATGGTTCCAGATATGAAGCGTGATCTCACAAAAATGAGACAAGTCCTATTTGTCACAATTTAATGGTTTCTAGGACTGAGCCTATTATCGGGTCTGGCTGCATTCAATAAAGTGCTTATACCGAAATCTTTGGATAGACATCCATTCCGAAATGTAGATCCTCCGATGCCGCCGCGGTCAACCAGATATCCCCACAGTCAGTATGCGGTGACAAAAAGCGGCGGGTAAGCATTTCGACCCGTTTTTATCGAATCTATCCATGCGTTCAGGGCCGTCTGGGAGGGCGGACTACGACGCCTGGTACTGAAGTTCTCGCGTATCTCCCATCGATGCCCGGTCGTATCCCCTGACCCGGATGCGTCATTCCTCCACGGAAGAGGGAGAAGAATCCGGTCACGCAATTGCAAACCGATATACCTGCACTTTTCAGGCGTATTCGGTGTTGTCAGCCCGCTCCTTGTTGCATCACCATGTTAGGAAAACAATCATGAATCCAAACGCGATTCGCGTCGTAATTGCAGACGATCACCCCGTGATTCTCGAAGGTATTCGGCATGAACTGACGAAGAGCGCGACCGTTTCGGTGGTCGGGACCGCTCGCAGTTCGAGCGAGCTGATTCCGCTTTTGAGCCGCACCGCCTGCGACGTGCTGGTATCCGATTACGTGATGCCGGGCGGTGAATATGGCGATGGCATTACGCTGTTTTCCCTCATTCGCCGACGGTATCCGAAAGTGCAGACGGTGATACTGACCATGATGGAAAGCGCGATTCTGCTCCGTTCGCTCATCGACATCGGCAATCGCTGTCTGTTGAGCAAGGTGGACAAAATGGAACATCTGCATCTGGCCGTGCGCGCTGCCTATGTGAATGGCCGTTACCTCTCGCCGCGCATATCGGAAATCATCATGCCGTCGGAACGACCCACGCGAGGCGTGTGGGCGAATGCGCCGTTGAGCAGCCGCGAGCTGGAAGTGGTGCGCTTTTATGTTTCCGGGCTGACCGTCAACGAAATCGCCGATCGTTTGAGCCGCAGTAAAAAGACCATCAGTTCGCAAAAAGTATCGGCAATGACAAAGCTTGGAATCAAACGGGACGCTGATCTTGTGCGCTATGGACTCGAGAACGGCCTCGTGCCGCCGACGAAATCAGAAGGCAGCTGTATGCAAATTCGGTGATCAGCGCATCAACGACACGAACAACGCGATCAACGGCGTTGCGCGTGGGGCTTATTCGGGCATCGCCGCGGCGACGGCACTGACGATGATTCCGGAAGTCGATCCGGGCAAGACACTGTCGTTCGGCATCGGCGCGGGAACCTACAAGGGTTACCAGGCTGTGGCGCTGGGCGGTACCGCACGCATCACCGAGAACATCAAGGTGAAGGCGGGCGTCGGTCTGAGCCCGGGCGGCACCACCGCCGGCATCGGCGCCTCGATGCAGTGGTAAGCGATGTGGCGGATGCAACTCCGGTTGCGTCCGTTACGCCGGTCTGAGTCGTATCGACGAAGCCCCCGACGGATCGAAAGGTCCCGAGGGGGCTTCGTCGTTGTGAGCGCGGGGGTGGCGGAAATATACCTGGACCAGGAGTTTCCCTGGTCAGTGTTGGCAGTCGCGCTGCGTGAAGCTGCTCCCGCTGCGATCCGTCCCCGGTAGCCGGGGGTTCCGCGCCGAGCGGCGGCCGACGACGCCCATTCCCCCCACTTCTTGAATTTGTCACCACCCATCCATATAATTAGCACTCACTGCACGAGAGTGCTAACAACATCGCCGGTTGGCTCGGCCAGCCGGGTTTTCTCAGCGTTCTTCAGTCTCAATCAAGAGAGGAGTATGTATGAACCTTCGTCCTTTGCATGATCGCGTGATCGTCAAGCGTCTGGATCAGGAAACCAAGACCGCTTCGGGCATCGTGATCCCCGAAGCCGCAGCGGAAAAGCCGGATCAAGGCGAAATCCTCGCAGTCGGCCCGGGCAAGCGCGACGACAAGGGTGCAGCCATTGCGCTCGACGTGAAAGTGGGCGACCGCGTCCTGTTCGGCAAGTACGCAGGCCAGACCGTCAAGGTCGACGGCAACGAACTGCTCGTGATGCGCGAAGAAGACATCATGGCCGTGGTGCAGAAGTAAGCGCAAGGTCGCTACTTCCCCGGTTATATCCAAAGAATTCAAGGAGTTAGAAGATGGCAGCTAAAGAGGTCGTATTCGGTGATTCCGCCCGTGCCAAGATGGTCGAAGGCGTGAACATTCTCGCCAACGCCGTGAAGGTCACGCTGGGTCCGAAGGGCCGCAACGTGGTCCTCGAGCGCAGCTTCGGCGGCCCGACGGTCACCAAGGACGGTGTGTCGGTCGCTAAAGAGATCGAACTGAAAGACAAGCTCCAGAACATGGGCGCGCAAATGGTCAAGGAAGTCGCTTCCAAGACCAGCGACAACGCCGGCGACGGCACGACGACCGCTACGGTTCTCGCGCAATCGATCGTCCGCGAAGGCATGAAGTACGTTGCATCGGGCATGAACCCGATGGACCTGAAGCGCGGCATCGACAAGGCTGTTGCAGCCGCAATCGAAGAACTGCGCAAGATCAGCAAGCCGTGCACGACCAACAAGGAAATCGCCCAGGTCGGCGCGATCTCGGCAAACAGCGACACGTCGATCGGCGAGCGCATCGCTGAAGCGATGGACAAGGTCGGCAAGGAAGGCGTCATCACCGTCGAAGACGGCAAGTCGCTGCAAGACGAGCTGGACGTCGTCGAAGGTATGCAATTCGACCGCGGCTACCTGTCGCCGTACTTCATCAACAACCCGGACAAGCAGGTTGCCGTGCTCGACAACCCGTTCGTGCTGCTGCACGACAAGAAGGTGTCGAACATCCGTGATCTGCTGCCGGTGCTCGAGCAGGTCGCGAAGGCTGGCCGTCCGCTGCTCATCATCGCTGAAGACGTCGAAGGCGAAGCGCTCGCAACGCTGGTCGTCAACAACATCCGCGGCATCCTGAAGACCGTCGCCGTCAAGGCTCCGGGCTTCGGCGACCGTCGTAAGGCCATGCTGGAAGACATCGCGATCCTGACCGGCGGCCAGGTCATCGCTGAAGAAACCGGCCTCACGCTCGAGAAGGCAACGCTGGCTGAACTGGGCCAGGCGAAGCGCATCGAAGTGGGCAAGGAAAACACCACGATCATCGACGGCGCTGGCGAAGCAGCGAACATCGAAGCTCGCGTCAAGCAAGTGCGCAAGCAGATCGAAGAAGCGACCTCGGACTACGACCGTGAAAAGCTGCAAGAGCGCGTTGCCAAGCTGGCAGGCGGTGTTGCTGTGATCAAGGTCGGCGCTGCGACCGAAGTCGAAATGAAGGAAAAGAAGGCACGTGTCGAAGACGCACTGCACGCAACGCGCGCAGCTGTGGAAGAAGGCATCGTTGCTGGCGGCGGCGTCGCGCTGATCCGTGCACGTACGGCAATCACCGGCCTGAAGGGCGCTAACGCCGATCAGGACGCAGGTATCAAGATCGTCCTGCGCGCCATGGAAGAGCCGCTGCGCCAGATCGTCACCAACGGTGGCGAAGAAGCGAGCGTCGTCGTGGCAGCGGTTGCTGCCGGCAAGGGCAACTACGGCTACAACGCAGCAACCGGCGAGTACGTTGACCTGGTTGACGCAGGTGTCGTGGACCCGACGAAGGTGACGCGCACGGCGCTGCAAAACGCAGCTTCGGTTGCGGGTCTCCTGCTGACGACCGATGCAGCTGTCTGCGAACTGCCGAAGGAAGACGCACCGATGCCTGGCGGCATGCCCGGCGGCATGGGCGGCATGGGCATGGACATGTAATACCGCTCGGGTCTCGTGGTTCGGCATCATGCCCGGACCACGTTATGAGACCCGGTTGGTGTTCATGGGGGAAGCATGTCGTGAGACGTGCTTCCCAAAAGACAAAACCCGCATTTTTGCGGGTTTTGTCTTTTGGGGAAGAGGATTTTGGCGCGATGGATCGCGATGTACCGGAATCAAGCTCCTGTTTCGTGAGCCGCACGGCGGCTAGCCGTTTCGAGACATTTCTCGCGCAGGTGACTGAAGATCTGCGCGACGCTTTCGGCCGGCGACAACGTTCCCGTGTCGACGTGAAGCTCGGGCTTGGCGGGCGGTTCATAGGGCGCCGATACGCCGGTGAACGAAGTGATTTCGCCGGATCGCGCTTTCGCATAGAGGCCTTTCGGGTCGCGGCTCGCGCAGGTGGCAAGCGGTGCGCACACATAGATCTCGACGAATTTGTCGCTCCCGATGATCTCGCGCGCCATCGCCCGGTCTTCACGCATCGGCGAGATCAGCGCGGTAATCACGATGAGGCCCGCGTCGTTCATCAATTGGGCGACGTGTGCAACGCGGCGGATATTTTCGCGCCGGTCCTTGCGCTCGAAGCCGAGATCGTTGGCAAGGCCATGGCGCACGTTGTCGCCGTCGAGCACGTAGCATGCATGGCCCAGCGCGATCAGTTGCTGTTCGAGCGCGAATGCGAGCGTCGATTTTCCCGCGCCGGACAGCCCGGTCAGCCAGATCGTGGCTGGCCTCTGGCGGAACATGCGCATGCGGTCCTGAGCCGTGATCGTGCCGTGAAAGCGTTGCAGGAAATTCGGGGGTTCTTCCATAAGTGTTTTCTCCTGATTCTCCTGGCGCCTACTCGCAGTGCCAGCCTTGCCGCCAGGTGCCGGCGTGGTGCAGGCTTTCCGGCGAATTCGCAATCGCGATGTGAAAGCCTTCCGGGACGCCGTCCGGCAGCGCAATCGAAAATCCGCTGCGCTCGCTCGGATAGCCGGCGCTGGCTACGTCGGGCCGGTGCTCGCCGCTCCAGCCGGTTGCGACGACATGCGTGCCGACCCGCACTTCGAGCGGCACGCGTTCTTCCGGCCGGCTCAGATTGATGGCCCAGCCGGACACCACGCCGTCGTGAACCGCGTCGACGAATCCGTCGAACAGGTCGGCGGGAGTGTACTGCCGGCTTCGCGCAAATTCGAGATAATCCTCGATGGGCGAAAGATCGAAACGCCGCACAACGTCGCGGACTTGTGAAAGAAATGAACCGTCAAAGCCGAAAACCGTCGAGCTATAGACATGCGGATTTTCGAGCTTATTTATTTCGGCCTGAATAATCTTAATCAGCTCCAGCGCATTCGAAAAGACGCTGCCCATCTCTTTCGCATAGGCATCGACCATTCGAGTCGCACTGCGGAATATTTCGTAATCGAGACGGTTCTCCTCGATAAATTTCTGTTTCGTTGCCTCGCTTAAATGGTTTCGCGTTTTCGGCGCGCCGGAGGTTCGATTTGTCTCGAAATGAAACGGTAATTGCAGGCCGCTCGTGCTGCAAAGCTGTAGCAGGAATTCGCTCATCTTCCCGCATATGCCGACTGTGCCGATACTCCTGCGCAGATGAGCCTGCGCGGCGTCGAGGCTGGTTTCATTTACCACGGCATGGCCGCTCAGCATCTGGACGAAGAGATTTTTCCCGCCCAGCGATTCGCCGACCCACTCGTCGAGCGACAGCACGCCTTGCTGTGCGAGTGCCTCGGGCGTCGACACGCTCACGCCTCGCGTTACCTCGCCGTTCTTGCCGCTCGACGCGTACCAGTAGTGCGAAATCTGCCGCTCGAGCGGATCGCGCAGGATCGTGCAGTAGTTGACGGGGTGTTTGATAATCCGATGAATACCGTATGGCTGATGCCCCCCGCCGATCTGGCTGGCGAGCAGCTTTGCGCGGCAGTTTCCCCAACCGGTTCGATCCCACACGAAGTTGATGAACTGGTCTTTGCCTTTATTCAAATCAAAAAACGAAATAACGGTCGAGCCGCAGCATTTCGGCAAATGGATGAAAAAGGTAGGAAAAGGCATATTGGGCGTATGACAGAACGATGACCCTGAAAGTCTAGCCTGATGATGTCGGCGCCGTTGTAACGGTTAATTACGCGATACAACGTCCCGTTACATACGACACGGCGATCCGTTAGATTTTATGCGAAATACGTGTGTGATGCGCCCACAGTATGGGTTTTGCGCCGCAACATGGCCAGCTTATGGCGTCGGTATTTTATTAATTCCAATTTTTTGTAAAACGGAAAATGTTACGGATCTTGAAAAAAGCGTGTTTCGAAATGAAAAACCCGCACGCGTGCGGGTTTTTCATTTCGACTGCCGTTGGGTAAAAAACGGGAGTGCCTAGTGCCGCGCTTCGCCCGGCGTAGCGCTCCTGTCCGGTGCGGGCGGCGTTTCGTCGTCGCTGCTGCGCGCCCAGAAGAAGCGGTCGGGCATATACGCGCCCATGCCGGGCCGGAATGCGTTGCGCACGGCCTGATACAGATATTCCTGGCCCTCGCGGACCGCCTCGGCGGGCTCCTGGCCATTGGCCAGCAACGCGGCGATCGCCGCGCCGAGCGTGTCGGTCAGGCCCGTCAGCCGATGGGTGCCGCGGTCCCACATGTCCTGGCGCAACTGGCCGTCTTCGCTGAAGAGCGTATTGACGAGCCGGTGCGTGCCGGTTTCCGTCGACAGAATGTACTCGCAGCCCTGCGACAGCAGATGCGAAATCGCCGCGTCGAGGCTCGGCGCTTCCGCGTCGCCGTCGGGCTGGGCGAGCGCCAGCAGCGTGGACGAATCGGCGACGAGCAGCGTGGTTTGCGGCGCGAGCAGATCGGCGATCGCCTCGCGCAGCTCGTCGGCGGCGAGCACGTGTTCGTCGTCGAGCGTGAAGTCGGGCGCGAGAATCAGCGGAACGTCGTCGTAATCGGCGACGACCTCGGCAATCGCGCTGACCACTTCGGCGCGCGTGCAGGCGCCGACCTTGAACGCGGCGATCGGCATGTCTTCGAGCAGCATGCGCGCCTGCGTCGCGACGACGTCGGGATCGAGCCCGGTGACTTCGTCGCAACTGGCCGAGTCGCGCACGGTGTAGCCCGTCAGCACGGAAACGCCGTGGCAGCCCATGCTGGCAAGGGTCATCAGGTCGGCCTGCAGGCCGGAGCCGCCGGTGGGGTCGGAAAGGCCGAAGGTGAGAACGATCGGAGGCGTATCGCTGGGCATGAAATGGATAAAAAGAGGCAGGATTCCGGCGCGCAGTGCGCAATTGGCTCAATTATGCGGCCTAAACCGGCGCGGGAGCTTTTTTTCGCACGTCGCGCGAGGTTCGTGGCGGCAAGCAGCACAGCGGCGTACGGTTTGTGCGCGTCGCGCAATCCTGGGCATGAACGGGCTGCTCTCAAACACGGGCGGGCTCGCGAGCCCGCCCGTCATCCGCTGCCGCCGATGTTCACGCACCCGCGCGCGGCACCGCCACGGCCGCCCGGCCACAGGCCGGCGCACGCTACGGTTGCGCGTTTTCGATTGCTAGGCATGGGGGCGGCAACACGGTACCATCATGGCTCCCGTTTCCACGGACTCAACGACGCGACACAAGAATGGAATATCAAAGCTGGATGTGCCTGATTTGCGGCTGGATTTACGACGAGGAAGCCGGGTTGCCGGACGAGGGCATTGCGCCGGGCACGCGCTGGGAAGACGTTCCCATTAACTGGACCTGTCCCGAGTGCGGAGCGCGCAAGGAAGACTTCGAGATGGTCCAGATCTGAGATTTGGGAAACCGCCGGCCTGGGCCGGCGGTGTCGTCTGGATTCGCTGGATCGTGCGGTTTCACGGGCTTCACTCACCGGTTTCGTTGAACGCCGGGGAGCCGTTGGAGCAGGGAGCCTGCCACGCTTCCTGCTGAAATTGCCTTGCCGAGGCCGGCTCCGCAAACCGGCTTCGGACATGGGCCACTGGGGCCCGCGGTCTGGAGCCGCTGTGCCGGCGACGTCCGCGGGAGCAAGTCCCGAAAAGTCCGGTCATGCCGGTCGCGAAATCGGGCAGCGCGCCTGTTCCTGATTTTTTGCGGGCTTCTTCCGGGCGCAATTGTCCGCGGCACCCGGCATCCCATTCGCCGCGCCGGTGGGGAGCATCGCCGGAATGCCGTGCCGGTAGAGAGTTTGTCCTTGTCCTGTCGCCCGTTTGCGCGTTGGCCGATCACTCTGCATGCGGCGCGCAGCGACAGCCCGTCAGCTTCGTGCCGTCTGCCCATGACTCTTCGATCCGCTGCATCCGTTTCCATCGACGCCCTGCCGAATCCGCGCGGCGGCGCGGTCCGTCCCGCGGAACTGGCGCTCGCCGAGGCGTCGCTCGCGTTCGAGCAGCGCGAGGAAAGCGGTGCGGCGCTGCTGCGCGCAGCGCAGGCGTTGCGCACGGCCGGCTGGCTGAGCGCGCAGCGTTTCGCCGATGCGCTCGTGCGGCTCTCGCCGCTCGCGAGCGAAGAACCCGCCGAGGCGCCGGCTGGCGCGCAACGCGTGCGGCCGCTGTTCGGTGCCGCGCTGCGCGACTTCCGCGCGGCGCTCGAACGTCACAATCTGCGCGAGCTGTCCTGCTCGCCGACGCTCTTCAATCACTACCACGCACTGTGTTCGCAACTGGCCGAGCACGCGCCCGGCACGACCGTCGCTTTCGAAGACCTCGCGTTGTGTGCGCGGCCCGTGCCGCCGGCGTCGCTGCACGCGCAATCCGCCGCTCAGCTTGCGCATCTGCGGGCGCGCTACGAGCGCGCGCTGCTGCCGGTCCTGCGCTCGCAGGTCGACACGGGCAGCGCGGTCGCGCTCGCCGTCACGAATGCCGCGCTCGACGAGCTCGATGCCGTCTTCGTCGAACTTGCCGGCCCCGACCCCTACGACTTCTGGCGTCTCGCGCGGGCCTGTGCGAAGGCGCTGCGCGCAGGCGGCCATGCGGCTCGCGATACCGACGCGCGGCGCTTCTACGCGCGCTGCAACCTCGCGCTCGCCGATCACGCGCGCGGCATCGAGCGTGCGCCGCGTTCGCTCGTGCGTGCGACGCTCGCGCTCTTGTGGCGCGACTATGCGCTGCTTGGCGCGGCTGCCGAAGATGCGGAGCAGGTCGAGGTGCTGCGCGACTATGGCCTGAGCGTCGACTGGCACATCGCGGGCACGCAGGCGTCGGAAATGCTTTGGGAAGCGGGCGCGCTCGAAGCGCAATCGCGCGGCGCGCTGCACGGTTCGCTGTCGCGCGATCTGGGCGTGCTGAGCGTCAACGCGAACGCCTACGAAGACTTCCTGCAGACCGCCGACGCGTCGATCCAAGAGCTCAGCGCGCATGCGCGCGCGGCCGATCAGCCGGAGAAAGCCGATCCCA
Organism: Paraburkholderia sp. Cy-641; assembly: GCF_011752945.1. Lineage (NCBI taxonomy): Bacteria > Pseudomonadati > Pseudomonadota > Betaproteobacteria > Burkholderiales > Burkholderiaceae > Paraburkholderia > Paraburkholderia sp. Cy-641. The sequence continues at coordinate 114,343 of NZ_VWWM01000005.1, read as the reverse complement.
GCGAGGCGCTGCAGGCGGGCGATGCCGCCTATCGGCTCGGCTCGGCGGCGTGCGCGCTCGGCCTCGGCCATGTGGCGCTACTGGCCGATGCACTCGGTCTCGCGTGGCGCCGTCGCGCGCACGCGGGCGTGGCGACGCCGGCGGTGCGCGCGCATGTGATCGTCGGCGCGCCGGCCGCGGATACGCTCGAACAGGCCGCCGAAGCCTTGCGCGCGACGCTGCACAAAGTCGCGGCCGGCGTCGGGCCGGCCGGCGGCAGTCTTACGCAGGCAGCGCTTACTGCACTGACGCGCGCGATCGAGCAGGGCGGCGCGTGAACCGTGTCGTCGCGGCAGCTGATCGGTGCCGCAATCGATGCTGCAATCGATCCAGCCCGCGCACGGCGCATGCCGCGTTGCCGGAACACAAAAGTCGCCCCGCGATAAAAGCAGCATGAACCGCGACGCGTCCGTTGCGATAAGACACAATCCCTCAACATCGAGCAATGTCCGGCGATCTGCGCGCGGGCACGCCTGCCTCGACCGCATGCTGCGCTGCCCCCGAGCGGTACATGAGCTCTCCATAAGCCATCCCTAAGCGGCTTCATGAAACGATCCATGCGCGGGCGCATGAACGGCGCATAAACGCTGTGCTGGCACGCTCCAGGCCCCGCCCGATTGGCACGTCGCCGGGGCCGCGCATGATAGAGTGCAACCTGATCCGGCGTCGATGGCAGGCGGCACGGCGCGCATCGCGCGACCTCGCTCAAAGCCCGCCATCCCGCATCGTCTTTGCTAAAATCCCAACTATGTCCAAGAGTACCGATCGCATCAATCTGACCAACCAGTTCCTGATCGCCATGCCCAACATGGCCGATCCGACGTTTTCAGGAACGGTGGTCTACCTTTGCGATCACAGTGAGCGCGGCGCGCTCGGCCTCGTCATCAACCGGCCGACCGATATCGACCTGCAGGCGCTCTTCAATCGCATCGATCTGAAACTCGAGATCGAACCTCTTCTCCATGTTCCCGTGTACTTCGGCGGCCCGGTGCAAACCGAGCGCGGCTTCGTGCTGCACGACCCGAAAACCGGCGGCGCGTATACGTCGTCGATGTCCGTGCCGGGCGGCCTCGAAATGACCACCTCGAAAGACGTGCTCGAAGCGGTCGCGAGCGGCAACGGCCCGGAACGTTTTCTGCTGACGCTCGGCCACGCCGGCTGGGGCGCGGGCCAGCTCGAAGACGAAATCTCGAAGAACGGCTGGCTCACGGTCGAAGCCGATCCGAAGATCGTTTTCGACGTGCCCGCCGAAGAGCGTCTCGAAGCGGCGCTCGCGCTGCTCGGCGTGTCGCTCTCCATGCTTTCGGGCGAGGCCGGGCACGCATGAGAGGCCGCGCATGAGCCTGCCGCACGGACGCGAGGCGACGCTGCTCGCGTTCGACTACGGTGAAAAACGCATCGGCGTGGCGGTCGGCAATTCGTTGACGCGCCGCGCGCGGCCGCTCGTCGTCGTGCAGAACCGCAGCAAGGACTATCGCTTCGAAGCGCTCGGCAAGCTGATCGCCGAGTGGAAGCCCAATGCGCTCGTGGTCGGTTTGCCGGTGCATCCGGACGGCACGCCGCACGAACGCACCCAGCTCGCGAAGCGCTTCGGCAACCAGCTGAACGGCCGCTTCAATCTGCCGGTGACATGGGTCGACGAGCGCTATTCGTCGGTCGAGGCCGAGGCGGAAATCCGCGCCGGCAACGGCCGTGCCGACATGCTCGACGCCGAGGCCGCCAGCATCATCCTTCAGCAATATCTAGACGGACTTTCCGACGATCATGAGTTCCATTGACGCCGAAGTGCTGTATCGCGCGTTGCTCGACCAGATTCGCGCGGCCTTTGGCGACCAGCTGGGCGGTGCGGAAGGCGCGGTGCTGGCCGGTATCCATAGCGGCGGCGCGTGGCTCGCCGAGCGGCTCGCGCGCGACCTGAAGCTCGCGAGCTTCGGCGTGGTGAACGTCGCGCTGCATCGCGACGACTATGCGAAGAAAGGGCTGCACTCGCAGGCGAGCCCGACCTCGCTGCCATTCGCGGTCGACGGCCGCCGTATCGTGCTCGTCGACGACGTGCTGTACACGGGCCGCACGATCCGCGCGGCGCTCAACGAGCTATACGACTATGGCCGTCCGGCTTCGGTCGAACTCGCGGTGCTCGCCGATCGCGGCGGACGCGAGTTGCCAGTGGCGGCGCGCTGCGTCGGCGGAATGGTCGACGTGCCCGCCGACGCGACGCTCGTGCTGGCCCGCGAAGACGACGGTGCGGGCCGCACACGCTTTGTTTTTCACACCGAAGCACGCGCCGATTGAAACTCGCGCGGGCGGCGCGACGGCGAAGCGTAGAGCGCGAGCCATGAATGAGCATGCACCAGCATGCCGTTCGAACGCCGCAGCCCGAGCCGGCTCGCTCAGGCTCGCGCCGGCTTGAGCTCGATTCGCGCCGCGCAAAAACCGCGCAGCCTTTCGCCGCGCCGTGACGCGCGCGGACGGCACGGAAATTGTCACCGAGCATCACAGAACGTCACACGCAGTGCGCATCGACATCGATCACGTTGAAGCCCGTATTTGAAGCAGGTACACCATGAACACCGCCACCCAGGCTCCGCAGGATTCCTCCGCTAGCGCGTCCGAGCGCTTTCGCTACGGCTTCCTGAAGGGCAACCCGCAGCTCACGAAAAACGGCGAGCTCAAACATCTGTTGTCGATCGAGGGCTTGCCGAAGTCGATCGTCAATCACATTCTCGATACCGCCGACCAGTTCGTCAGCGTGACCGATCGCGAAGTGAAGAAGGTGCCGCTTCTGCGCGGCAAGTCGGTGTTCAACCTGTTCTTCGAGAACTCGACGCGCACGCGCACGACCTTCGAAATCGCCGCGACGCGGCTGTCGGCCGACGTGCTGAACCTGAACATCAACGCGTCGTCGACGAGCAAGGGCGAATCGCTGCTCGATACGATCAACAACCTCTCGGCGATGCACGCGGACCTGTTCGTCGTGCGTCATGCGTCGAGCGGCGCGCCGTATCTGATCGCGCAGCATTGCGCGCCGCACGTGCACGTGATCAACGCCGGCGACGGCCGTCATGCGCACCCGACGCAGGGCCTGCTCGACATGTACACGATCCGCCACTACAAGAAGGACTTCACGAAGCTGCGTGTGGCGATCGTCGGCGACATCCTGCATTCGCGCGTCGCGCGCTCCGACATTCACGCGCTGACCACGCTCGGCGTGCCCGAAGTGCGCGCGATCGGTCCGCGCACGCTGTTGCCGGGCGGGCTCGAACAGATGGGTGTGCGCGTGTTCCACAACCTCGACGAAGGTTTGAAGGGCGTCGACGTCATCATCATGCTGCGCCTGCAGAACGAGCGCATGAGCGGTGCGCTGCTGCCGTCGTCGCAGGAGTATTTCAAGAGCTGGGGGCTCACGCCCGAGCGTCTCGCGCTCGCCGCGCCCGATGCGATCGTGATGCACCCGGGGCCGATGAACCGTGGCGTCGAGATCGACTCGCAGGTCGCGGACGGTCCGCAGTCGGTGATCCTGAACCAGGTCACGTTCGGCATCGCGGTGCGCATGGCGGTGATGGGCATCGTCGCGGGCAACAACGATTAAGCAGAGACTCAGCAGCGACTGAGCAACGGCCGGGCATCAGGCTGAACCACGGGTTTAACAAAGGCAGCGCATGAAGATTCATATTCAAGGCGGCACGCTGATCGATCCGGTCGCGGGCACCGAACAGCAGCAGGACATTTTTATCGACGCGGGCAGGATCGCCGCGATCGGCCACGCGCCGGCCGGCTTCCAGGCCACGCAGACGGTCGACGCAACCGGCCTCATGGTCGCGCCGGGTCTCGTCGATCTGTGCGCGCGTCTGCGCGAGCCGGGCTACGAGCACAAGGCGACGCTCAAGTCGGAAATGGCCGCGGCGCTCGCAGGCGGCGTGACGAGCCTCGTGTGTCCGCCGGACACCGATCCGACGCTCGACGAGCCGGGCCTCGTCGAAATGCTGCGGTTCCGCGCGCGCAACCTGAACCAGGCGCACGTGTATCCGCTCGGCGCGCTGACGGTCGGCCTCAAGGGGCAGGTCATTACCGAGATGGTCGAGCTGACCGAGGCGGGCTGCGTCGGTTTTTCGCAGGCCGATACGCCGATCGTCGATACCCAGGTGCTGATGCGCGCGCTGCAATACGCGAAGACCTACGGCTACACCGCATGGCTGTGTCCGGTCGATGCGTATCTCGGCAAGGGCGGCGTTGCCGCGAGCGGCGCGGTGGCGTCGCGGCTCGGTTTGTCGGGCGTGCCGGTGGCCGCCGAAACGATCGCACTGCACACGATCTTCGAACTCGTGCGCGTGACCGGCGCGCGCGTGCACATTCCGCACGTGTCGTCGGCGGCGGGCGTCGAGCTCGTGCGCGCGGCGAAGGCCGAGGGTTTGCCGGTGTCGTGCGACGTCACCGTGAACCATCTGCATCTGATCGATCTCGACATCGGCTATTTCGACGCGCAGTTCCGGCTCGATCCGCCGCTGCGCCAGCAGCGCGATCGCGAAGCGATCCGCGCGGGCGTCGTCGACGGCACGATCGACGCGATCTGCTCGGCCCACACGCCGGTCGACGACGACGAAAAGCTGCTGCCGTTCGGCGAGGCGACGCCGGGCGCGACCGGGCTCGAACTGTTCCTCTCGCTGACCGTGAAATGGGCCGACGAAGCGGGCGTGCCGCTCGCCACCGCGCTCAACCGCATCACGACGGCGCCCGCGCGCGTGCTCGGGCTCGCAGCGGCCGGCAGCGTCGCGGTCGGTGCGGCGGCCGATCTGTGCGTGTTCGACCGTCGCGCGCACTGGTTCGTCGAGCCGCGCGCGCTGAAGAGCCAGGGGCACAACACGCCGTTCCTCGGATACGAACTGCCGGCGCGCGTGCGCGCGACGATCGTCTCCGGCCAGCTCGCGTACGAGCAGCGCTGAGCGGTTCCGTTCAGTACGCCGCCGCGCCCGCCGTCCAGTCAAGGAAAGCTCCGACAATGAAGCTCGCGTTACGCAAGATCCGACTCATCGCGCATCTGCTGCACGGCATGTGGACCGTCGCCACGCGCTTTCCGAAGGCGAGCGCGGAACGGCGCCACGCACTCAACCGCGCGTGGTCGCTGAAGATGCTGCGCTTGTGCGGCATGCGCCACGTGGTCCATAACGACGCTGCGCGGCTCGATCGCGGCGCGCTCGTGGTCGCCAATCACGTGTCGTGGATCGACATCTACGTCATCAATGCGTGGCGGCCGACGCCGTTCGTCTCGAAGGCGGAGATCCGCCAATGGCCGGTGGTCGGCTGGCTCGCGCAGCAACTGGACACGGTGTTCATCCAGCGCGAGAAGCGCAGCGACGCGAAGCGGATCATGCACGAACTCGCGGATCGCCTGAGCACCGGCGAGCTGATGTGCGTGTTTCCCGAGGGCACCACCTCGAACGGGCTCGCGCTGCTGCCGTTTCACTCGAACATGTTCCAGGCGGCGGTGTCGGCCGGCGTGCCGGTGCAGCCGGTGTGCCTCATGTACGAGGATGCGCAGGGCCGGCAGTCGACGGTGCCCGCGTATATCGACGATCTGTCGCTGGCCGATTCGCTCGACATGCTGTTGCGCGGCGGCCCGCTGACCGCGCATGTGTACGTGGGCGAGCCGCTGGCGGCGGGCGCGGACCGGCGCACGCTGGCCGCGCAGGCGCAGGAGTCGATCGCCGGTGCGTTGCGGCAGATGCAGCACGGCACTGCGAATGCAGGGGCGGCCGTGGCGGAAGAGGCCGTTTCGTCGGACGATTCGGCGGGCACGCTGATCGAGCCGGTCGACCGTTCGGGCCATTCGGCCTGAGGGCCGGTTTCGACGCTCCGGCGTCGTGCGGGTCGGGCGGGAGCGTAGGGCGCGGACTTCAGCGCCTCTAGTGCGCCTCTAGTTGCCGCCGGCCACCCGGCACGATTCGCAATCGACCTGCGTCAGCGTGCGTTCCGCGGGATTGCTCGCGAGCCGCACGGCGGACAACTGCTCGCCCCACACGCAACCCGAGTCGAGGCCGATCAGGTTGTCGCGCAGGATCAACCCGAGCGCGGCCCAATGGCCGAACACCACGGTCACGTCCTCGGTCTTGCGCGACGGCGCTTCGAACCATGGAATGCAGCCGGCCGGCGCCGAACCGAGGGTGCCGCTGCTGCTGAAATCCATCGTGCCGTTCGCGGTGCAGAAGCGAATGCGCGTCAACGCGCTACAGGTCACGCGCAGCCGGTCGATGCCTTTCAGGTCAGGCTTCCAGCGATTCGGCTCGTTGCCGTACAGGCCCGCCAGCGTTTCCTTCCAGTTTGGCGCGCGCAGCGCGCGCTGCAACTCGTCGGCCAGCTCCATCGTCATGCTCGCGTCCCATTGCGGCAGCACGCCGGCATGCACCATCAGCATGCCGTTTTCGAAGTGCGCGAGCGGACGGTGGCGAATCCAGTCGAGCAGATCGGCGGCATCGGGCGCGGCGAGGATGTCGTCTATCGTGTCGCCTTTTTTCGATTTGCGAATGCCCGCCGACACCGACAACAGATGCAGATCGTGATTGCCTAGCACCGGTACCGCACGATCGCCTAGCGCGATGACGTCGCGCAGCGTGGCCAGCGACTCGGCGCCACGGTTGATCAGATCGCCCGCGAACCAGAGCGGCGTGCCGTCCGGCGGCGCGGCCTTGGCCAGCAGTTGCTGGAACGGTTTGCGGCAGCCCTGCAGATCGCCGAACGCGAGCGGTACCAGGGGAGGCGAGATGCCGGAAGTGGTGGAGGGGGTCATCGGATGAATCGGCGCGGTTCGAAATTTGTGGTAATAGACATGCATGCTGCATTTGGCGATGCAACATGTCGGCCTGACATAATATCCGGTTTGAATTGCCGGTATCGTCATTGCCGGTATCGTCGAGGGCCCGCACTCGGCGCGAGTTCGCAACCCCGGCGGGATATTGGCGCGACGAACAGGAGCAGAAGAAGGCATGCCGTTTTCGCAGTCGACGCAGCCCGTGCGCACGCTCGTGACCGGTGCGAGCGGTTTCACCGGCCGATATCTGGTCAGGAAGCTGCGCGCCCGTGGCCACACCGTGATCGAGACGGTGGGCGACCCCGGCGCGACGGCAACGCCGACCCGGCTGCCGCTCGACATCGCCTCGCCCGATGCGTGCCAGCGCGTGATCGAGCGCGTGCGGCCCGACTATATCGTGCATCTGGCCGCGATCAGCTTCGTCGGGCATGACGATCCTCTGGACTTCTATCGCGTGAACGTGGTGGGCACGCTGAATCTGCTGGAAGCGTGCGCGCACGCCGGCCATACGCCGCGCAAGCTGCTGATCGCGAGCAGCGCGCACGTCTACGGCAACGTGACCAGCGACGCGATCGACGAAAGCTTCCCGCTGCACCCCGTCAATCACTACGCGGCCAGCAAGGCGGCGATGGAAACGATGGTGCGCACCTGGTTCGACCGGCTGCCGATCCTGATGGTGCGGCCGTTCAACTACACCGGCCGCGGGCAGGCCTCGAACTTCCTCGTGCCGAAGATCGTCGAGCACTTCGCGCGCCGCGAGTCGTCCATCGAACTCGGCAATATCGATGTGGCGCGCGATTTTTCCGACGTGCGCTACGTGGCGAGCGTGTACGAAGCACTGCTCGATTCTCCGGCCGTGTCCGAAACCGTCAACGTCTGCACGGGCACGCCTTATACGCTGCGCGACATCCTCTCGGCGGCGAGCGAGCTGACGGGGCACGAGCTGGAAATCCGCGCCAACCCCGCGTTCGTGCGGAAAACCGACGTGAAGATGCTCGTCGGATCGCCGGCCAGGCTGCGCGCGCTGGTGCCGGCCATCGCGTCCATCCCATTTATCGAGACCCTGGGCTGGATGCTCGCAGCCTGACTGGCTCGTTTGCGTCCTCCCGCCGCCCCCGCGTCCGCCACCCTCGGCAACCACCCTCGGCAACCACCCTCGGCAACCACTCTCGGCAACCACTCTCGGGCGCCCTCAAAAAAATAATCCGGTTAGCCCGATACCAATTTTGTCAAGCTGTTTCAAGTTGTTAGGGTTCTAGTTTTTGCACCGGGCGGCTTTATAATTGTGCCTTCATAAAATCGGCGTCTGAGTGTCTATCGGTTGTACGGAAAGGCGCGACGGGCGGCGGCAGAAGCGGACTCCACCACTACGCGGGGTGCACGGGCCGGCACAGTCACAATGGCCTGTCACTAACATCTAGAAGGGAATTTCATGATCCTGGTAACGGGCGGCGCCGGCTTTATCGGTGCCAATTTCGTGCTCGACTGGCTCGATGCGTCGGACGAAGCGGTGCTCAACGTCGACAAGCTCACCTACGCCGGCAATCTCGGCACGCTCAAATCGCTACAGGGCAATCCCAATCACGTTTTCGCGCGCGTCGACATCTGCGAGCGCGCCGCGCTCGACGCGCTGTTCGCCGAGCACAAGCCGCGCGCCGTGCTGCATTTCGCGGCCGAAAGCCACGTCGACCGCTCGATTCACGGCCCGGCCGATTTCGTGCAGACCAACGTGGTTGGCACCTTCACGCTGCTCGAAGCCGCGCGCAGCTACTGGAACACGCTGGGCGAAGCCGAGCGGGCCGCCTTCCGCTTCCTGCACGTATCGACCGACGAAGTGTTCGGCTCGCTGTCCGCCACCGACCCGCAATTCTCCGAAACCACGCCGTACGCGCCGAATAGCCCCTATTCGGCCACCAAGGCCGGCTCCGATCACCTCGTGCGCGCCTACCATCACACGTACGGCCTGCCGGTGCTCACCACCAACTGCTCGAACAACTACGGCCCGTACCAGTTCCCCGAAAAGCTGATCCCGCTGATGATCGCCAACGCGCTCGCGGGCAAGCCGCTGCCGGTGTACGGCGACGGCCAGAACGTGCGCGACTGGCTGTACGTCGGCGACCATTGCAGCGCGATCCGCGAAGTGCTCACGCGCGGCACGCCCGGCGAAACGTACAACGTCGGCGGCTGGAACGAGAAAAAGAATCTCGAAGTCGTGCATACGCTGTGCGATCTGCTCGACAGGCTGCGCCCGAAAGCGGCCGGCTCGTATCGCGACCAGATCACCTATGTGAAGGACCGTCCGGGCCACGACCGCCGTTACGCGATCGACGCCCGCAAGCTCGAACGCGAACTCGGCTGGAAGCCGGCGGAAACGTTCGAAACGGGTCTTGCCAAAACGGTCCAGTGGTATCTGGACAATCAGGCATGGTCCGACGAAGTCGCTTCGGGTGAATACCGGAAGTGGGTCGAAACCAACTACGCGCAACGCGCGTGACGGCACATAAGGGCACGGCCATGGCGCGCAAAGGCATCATTCTCGCGGGCGGTTCGGGCACCCGCCTGTATCCGATCACACATGTCGTCTCGAAGCAGCTGCTGCCGGTCTACGACAAGCCGATGATCTACTACCCGCTTTCCACGCTGATGGTGGCGGGCATTCGCGACGTGCTGATCATCTCCACGCCGCAGGACACGCCGCGCTTCGAGGCGATGCTCGGCGACGGCAGCCAGTGGGGCATGAACATCCAGTACGCGGTGCAGCCGTCGCCGGACGGGCTCGCGCAGGCGTTCATCATCGGCCGCGAGTTCGTCGGCAACGATCCGTCGGCGCTGATTCTCGGCGACAACATTTTCTACGGCCACGATCTTGCGAAGCAGCTCGAGCGCGCCAACGACCAGACCGACGGCGCGACCGTGTTCGCGTATCACGTGCACGATCCGGAGCGCTACGGCGTGGTCGAATTCGACGAGCAGTTCCGTGCGCTGTCGATCGAGGAGAAGCCCGCGAAGCCGCGCTCGCACTACGCGGTCACGGGCCTCTACTTCTACGACAAACAGGTCTGCGACATCGCCGCGGACATCAAGCCGTCGCCGCGCGGCGAACTCGAAATCACCGACGTCAACTCGCGCTATCTCGCGAACGCGGCGCTCAACGTCGAGATCATGGGCCGCGGCTATGCGTGGCTTGACACCGGCACGCACGATTCGCTGATCGAGGCCGCGACCTTCATCGCGACGCTGCAAAAGCGCCAGGGTCTCGTGGTCGCGTGTCCGGAAGAGATCGCGTACCGCCGCAAGTGGATCGACGGCGAACAGCTGCTCGCGCTTGCCAAGCCGCTCGCGAAGAACGCCTACGGGAAGTACCTGCAAAACATTCTTACGGATCACGTCGCATGGCCATCCAGGTAACCGCTACGGCACTGCCCGAAGTCAAGATCATCGAGCCGAAGGTGTTCGGCGATGCGCGTGGTTTTTTCTTCGAGAGCTTCAATGCGCTCGAATTTGCCGAGAAGGTCGAGGCGGGCGTCGAGTTCGTGCAGGACAACCACTCGCGCTCGGCCAGGGGCGTGCTGCGCGGTCTGCATTATCAGATCCAGCATGCGCAGGGCAAGCTCGTGCGCGTCGTCGAAGGCGAGGTGTTCGACGTGGCCGTCGACATCCGCAAGAGCTCGCCGAATTTCGGCAAGTGGGTCGGCGTGACGCTGTCGGTCGAGAATCACCGGCAACTGTGGGTGCCGCCTGGTTTCGCGCACGGCTTCTATGTAATTTCCGAAAGCGCAGAGTTTCTTTATAAGACGACCGACTACTGGCATCCCGAGTTCGAGCGCAGCTTGTTGTGGAGTGACCCCGCGCTCAAGATTCAATGGCCGCTGAGCGAGCTACCAACGGTTGCCGCAAAGGATGCAGCGGGCTGCCTGTTGAGTGACGCCGAGGTATATATATGAGGATCATGTTGACGGGCTGTAATGGGCAAGTGGGATGGGAGTTGCGGCGAGCTTTGGCGCCGTTGGGTGAGGTGATTGCCTTTGACCGTAATGGTGCAGATCTGGCAAAGCCGGAACTATTGGCGAGCGTGGCGGCTTCGGTTCGTCCACACGCTATTGTCAACGCCGCGGCGTACACGGCCGTAGACAATGCTGAGTCTGACGTGGACCTTGCTCATTGTGTGAATGCTGAGGCAGTGGGTGTGTTGGCCGAAGCAGCGCGCAAACACAACGCTTTGATGATTCACTACTCGACGGACTACGTGTTCGAGGGCGTGTCGAGCCAGCCTTATGTCGAAACGGATACAGTGGCGCCGCTGAATAGCTATGGCATCAGCAAGCTGGCGGGTGAGCGGGCAATTGAGTCTATAGGTGGCGACTGGCTTACGCTCCGCACCACTTGGGTCTATGGGTGTCGCGGACAGAATTTTTTGCACACAATGCTGCGCCTTGCCGGTGAGCGCGAGACGTTGCGTGTCGTTGCGGACCAGACTGGTTCGCCGACCTCGGCGCGTATGATTGGCGACCTTACCGCACATGTGCTTGCGAAGGCGCAGCGCGAGCGCCTTACCGGTGAGTTCGAATCGGGTCTGTTTCATATGACCGCAGCGGGGCAGACAACCTGGCATGGTTTTGCCAGCGCGATTGTCGAAGCCGCGCGGGCGTCAGGAAAGGTGGCAATCAAGACAAACACGATCGAGCCTATCGGATCGGACGCTTGGCCAACGTTGGCGCGTCGTCCGAAGTATTCCGTTCTTGACAACAGCAAGTTTGACCAGCGCTTCGGGCTCGCGCGTCTCGACTGGCGGGAAGGGCTTGCGCTCACGCTGGGCGATCTTTTGGGGCAATAGGCGCGTCGCGTAAGGCAAAACAGGAATTCGTATGCAATCACAGAATCGGCTGCTACATCCTTTGGCGGTCGTTTATTCACTTACCGACAATTGGCATCTGATCGTGCAGTTTGTCAAGCGCGAGGTGGCTGGCCGCTATAAGGGATCATTTCTCGGACTCTTCTGGTCGTTTATCACACCGCTCCTGATGTTGAGCATTTACACGTTCGTCTTCGGGTTTGTTTTCAAATCGCGCTGGCGACCGACATCGACCGATCACATCGAGTTTGCCGTCGTCATGTTTGTCGGTGTGCTGGCCCACAACCTGATTTCCGAGTGTCTGACACGAGCGCCGCAACTCGTGGTTGGCAATCCCAATTATGTCAAGAAAGTCGTGTTTCCACTTCAGACGCTGCCTTGGATTGCTATCGGTACGGCGCTATTTCACCTGATGGTGGCTTCCGTCATCTTGTTTGTCGCGATCTTGCTATGGCAGGGGCATCTTCCATGGACAGTGATTTTCGTCCCGATCATTCTTTTGCCCTTTGTCGTGCTGATTGCTGGACTGGTCTGGTTTCTCGCATCTCTCGGCGTCTTTATGCGTGATCTCGGGCAAGTAATGGGCATTGTCTCTTCGTTGCTGATGTTTCTTGCGCCCGTCTTTTATCCATTGAGTTCGGTGCCGCCTTCTTTGCGCTCTCTGATCATGCTTAATCCGCTGACGTTTGTCATCGACCAGATTCGCGCCGTGGCAATCTGGGGAGAGCAGGTCGATTGGGTCGGCTGGTCGATCTACGCCGTGGTGGCGTACATGATCGCGTCGTTGGGGCTGTACTGGTTCCAGAAAACGCGTAAAGGATTTGCTGATGTGCTCTGATAGTGTGAACGAGATCGCTGTCGAAGTGCATGGTCTTGGCAAGCGCTACGAGATTTATCCTGCACCTCAGGACCGTCTGAAGCAAATGGTGTTGCCGCGTCTCGCGCGGGTGCTCCACCGCGAGCCGAAGGAATACTTCCGGGAATTCTGGGCGCTGAGAGACGTGAGTTTGAGCATTTCCCGTGGTGAGACGGTTGCGATCATTGGGCAGAACGGGTCGGGGAAATCGACCTTCCTACAGTTGGTGTGCGGCATCTTGTTCCCGACGACCGGGCAGGTGCAGCGCAGCGGCCGCATTGCTGCATTGCTCGAACTTGGAGCGGGCTTTAACCCGGAATTTACAGGTGAAGAAAACGTCTACCTCAGCGGCATGCTCTATGGGCTGAGCGAGAAGCAGTTGAAGGAGCGGTACAACTCCATCGTTGAATTCGCTGGAATCGGCGAATTCGTTACACAGCCCGTTAAGACTTACTCGAGCGGGATGTATGTTCGCCTCGCGTTCGCGATCGCGGTACACGTTGATGCGGACGTTCTCGTTGTTGATGAGGCGCTGTCGGTAGGAGACGTGCGTTTTACACAGAAATGCATGCGTTTTCTTCGCCAGTTCCAGAAGACGGGTACGTTGCTCTTCGTGAGCCATGATGTGGGAGCAGTCACGAGCCTGTGTTCGCGAGCCGTCTGGCTTGATCACGGGTCGATTCGGCTCGACGGGACGGCCAAGGAAGTTGTCGAAGCTTATCTCGCCGAGCAGCACGCGCAGGACAGAAAGGCGTACGGCGTCTCGGCGATTTCTGTAAAAGCACCTAAGGCTTCGACGGAGTCCTCGGAAGCCGAGGTGCGTGACGTCGTGGATACCCGTTTGGAGCAGTTGAAGGTGAGGAACGTCACGCAGGTGTTTGAGTTTGATCCCGAGGCAGTCCAGAGCGCCTTTGGCGCGGGAGGCGCGTCGATTGTCGGTGTCGCGTTGCTTGACGAGGACGGAAAAGGGGTCCGGCTTTTGCATGGTGGCGAACTGGTGACGTTGGAAATCAAGGTCGAAGTTCATGCTGAGCTATCCGGACTCATTTTTGGTTTTTATGTGAAAGACCGGTTGGGACAGCGGCTGTTCGGCGACAACACGCATCTAAGCTATCAGGAAATCATCGGCGGTCGCGTGGACGATCAGTTCCGTGCTTCTTTTCAGTTCCGAATGCCGGTTTTGCCGGTCGGCGCATATTCGATCGATGCTGCGGTTGCGTCCGGAACTCAGCTTGATCATACGCAGCAGCATTGGCTTCACGATGCATTGCAATTTCGCACCGTCGACAGCACGATGCGTCATGGTCTGATCGGCATTCCTATGTTGCGCATTACTGTGGAAAAAGAGGGGGCAGTGTCATGATCGAGTTTACCGGCGAGCGGTATATTCCGACCGAGGCAGGTGATATTCGATATGAGCACTGGCATCGCTACGCTTGGGCCGCGCATGCGGTCGCGGGTCTGGATGTCCTTGATGTCGCATGCGGTGAAGGTTATGGTTCCGCAATTCTCGCGCGCACTGCGAACAAGGTCACGGGCGTTGATCTTTCGCAGGAAGCGACTGCCCACGCAACAGCACAATATGCGGCAGTAGAGAACCTGTCGTTTTTGAACGGCAGCGCCTGCGTTCTCCCGCTGCACGACGCATCTTTCGATGCGGTCGTTTCATTCGAGACGATCGAACACTTGATGGAGCAAGAGGAAATGCTTGCCGAGATCCGTCGTGTGCTTAGGCCCGGTGGATTCCTCATCCTTTCGTCTCCGAACAAGAAAGTCTATTCCGACGATCGGAATTATCGGAATGAATTCCATGTCAAAGAACTGTATTTTGACGAGCTCGATGCGCTCGTCCGGCGACATTTTCCCTCGGTCACCTACTACGGCCAGCGTCTCGCGACCAGTTCGCTAATTCTTCCTGTTGGTGCATCAAGCCCATCGTATTCGGCCGTTACTCTGAATGGGGACGTCGTAGAAGATCGCACGGCGAGGCTGGACTCGATCATGTACTTCCTCGTGGTTTGCCGCCTGGATGGCGCGGTGCTGTCGCCGCACCTCCAGGCATCGGTGTTCTTTGAGGAAGGGAGTGACCTGTACGAGCGGCAAGGCGAAATCATCAGGTGGGCGAATCGGTTGAACGAAGACGTCGCCGCGAGGGACAAGGAGATTTTCCGTCTGCAAGACGAGTATGCAGCACGTACGAAATGGGCGCTTGAACTCGATGCACGTGTCAGTCGTTATGAACGAGCGGGTGGCTTGACTGCCTTCGAGAATGCCTGCGGAAAGTTGGAGGATGCGCGTCAAGCGGCGCATGCAGCCCAGCAGGATGTCGAGGTGGCCAGGCAGGAAACCGAGGTTGCGAGGCGGGACGTGGAGGTCGCGAGGCAGGACGCTGAAGTGGCGAGGCAGGATGCTGAAGTGGCGAGGCACGGGTCCGACATGGCGAGGTGGGATGCCGATTTCGCGAGAAAAGATGCTGAAGCGGCAAGGCAGGATGCGGACGTAGCGAGACGAGATGCTGAGATAGCCCGGCAGGAAAGGGAAGTGGCCGGCCGCAAACTGGATAGCGTGATTTCCGGAGCGGGTCTGCAAATGCTTCAGCAGCAGCGCGATGAGCTTCAGGTCATGGTGGGGGAGTTGCAGGCAAAGCTGAACGAGGTCTACGCGTCGACTTCGTGGACTGTCACGCGTCCGCTGCGTGGGCTGAGGTACGCGTCGCGCGGAGAATTTGCTCCACTCGTCAAACCATTGCGCCCATTCGCGAAGAGTTGGGCACGCAGCGTTTACCACGCATTGCCGCTTACTCATCAACGTAAAACGAAGCTTGCCGATTTGATGTTACGGATTGCCGGGCCTTTATTCGAAGGAACGGTCTACTACGAGGCATGGAAGCGTCGGGATGAGCCGATCGCAAGCGTGGTTGGCCGTGGGCCGGTCGCGCCGGAGGATTTCGATAACACTCTCGCCGATCTGAGTTTCGAGGAGGTGAAACCTCGTGTGTCGGTGATCATTCCGACTTATGGCAATCTGCCCCATACGTTGGCGTGCGTGCGTTCGATCGTGGAGCATTTGCCCACTGTGCCGATCGAAGTCATCGTCGCGGAAGACGCATCTGGCGACGAGCAGATCTTGCGGATGCGAGAAATTCCGAACCTGCGCTTTGTACTCAATCCTCAAAACCTGGGATTCGTGAGGTCGTGCAACTACGCGGCCTCGCAAGCCCGCGGCGAGTTCGTGTACTTCCTCAATAACGACACGGAAGTTACGCCGGGGTGGATCGATTCGATGCTGGAGTTGTTCGACGCACACGAAGATTGCGGAATGGTGGGTTCGAAGCTCGTATATCCGGATGGTCGTCTCCAGGAGGCGGGAGGAATTATCTGGAGGGATGCAACGGGTTGGAATTTCGGGCGACTCGACGACCCATCCAAGAGCGCCTACAACTACGTCAAGGAAGTCGATTATTGTTCCGGTGCGTCCCTGTTGATTCGACGCGGCCTGTTCGAGGAATTCGGCGGTTTCGACGAGCACTACGTGCCAGCATATTGCGAAGATGCCGATCTCGCTTTCAAGGTCCGTACCAAAGGCAAGAAGGTCTACTATCAGCCTGAGTCGGTCATCATCCATTACGAGGGGATTTCGCACGGAACCGACACAGGCAAGGGCATCAAGGCTTACCAGGTCGAGAACCAGAAGAAGCTGCGTGCTCGCTGGCGCGACGTTCTGGATGCCGGGCACTTCGAAAACGGCACGCATGTTACAGCGGCGCGTGATCGAAGCGGTGCCAGGAAGTCCATACTGATCGTCGATCACTACGTGCCTCAACCGGACAGGGATGCGGGTTCGCGTTCAGTGTTGTCGGTCATTCGTGTGCTGGTCGAGATGGGGCTGAGCGTGAAGTTCTGGCCAGCCAATCTCTGGTATGACCCGGTCTATGTGAAGCCACTTCAGGCGCTGGGAGTTGAGGTGTTTTACGGCGCGGAGTTCCGTGGTGGGTTCGATGAGTGGGCAAAGATGCATGCGAGTTCGCTCGACTACGTTTTCCTCAACAGGCCACACATCAGCGCGCCGGTGATCGCGCCGCTACGCCGCTATGCGCCGGCCGCCAAATTGCTCTATTACGGCCACGATCTGCATTTCGAGCGTTTGCAGCGAGAGTTCGCAGTTACGGGCGATCAGAAGGCCCAGCGGCAATCCGAAGTGGAGCGGTGTCGGGAAATGAAAATCTGGCGTGAGGTCGACGTCGTTTACTACCCGTCGCCGACTGAAACTGCGACCGTGAATCAGCTCGCGCCAGAGGTTGTCGCGCGGACACTACCGGGGTATTTTTACGACCCGCGCCCAGCGCCGGATGACGGCACGGCATTGGCTGGCCGCAGCAATATTCTGTTCGTTGCGGGATTTGGCCATCCGCCGAACATCGACGCCGCAACGTGGCTCGTGAAAACGATTCTGCCGTTGATCCAGTCTACGTCGCCGATGATTCACCTCACACTGGTCGGCTCGAATCCGACTGACGAGGTCAAGGCGCTCGCCGGGCCCTCCGTCACGGTGACAGGGTATGTCAGCGATGAGCGCCTCGCGATGCTATACGATCAGGCTCGTGTTGTGATCGTACCGCTGCGCTTCGGTGCCGGCGTGAAAAACAAGGTGGTCGAGGCACTCCATTTTGGGGTGCCGCTCGTCACGACGCCGGTCGGCGCGCAAGGCTTGCCCGGACTCGACGAGATCGTGCCGGTCACGGATGAGCCGCAGAAGATTGCGGAGCAGGTCACTGCCTTGATGCGTGACGACGAGCGGTGGTGTAGAGCCGCGAATGCGGGCCGTGCCTATGTCGTGTCGAATTATTCGCGAGCTGCGATGCGAAACGCGTTGTCGCTTGATATCGACGTTGGCGCGCCCGCCGAGATTTCCTGACCACTCGAACTCTACAGGAGCGGGAACGAACCGTCCTCGCCCTTTCGCAGTTGATGGCTCATTTGCTCGATTGAAAGGTAAAGCATGAATACGACCGAATCTGCCGGTGCGAAAACGAAGTTGATTCCGGTGATTGTCTGCGGCGGATCCGGCACGAGACTGTGGCCTGTTTCGCGCGAGGCCTTTCCCAAGCCCTTCATGCGGATGGCAGATGGCAGAAGCCTTTTGCAGAAAGCCTATCTTCGGGCCTGCGCGCTTTCGGGTGTCGATGAGATCGTGATCGTGACGAATCGCGACACGCACTTTCTCGTGAAGGACGACTGCGCAGAAGTGAAGGTCGACGGTGTGCAGCTTGGCCTCGTCCTTGAACCGGCAGCCCGCAACACCTCGGCCGCAATCGCTGCCGCGACCTATGTCGTGAAAGAGCGCCACGGAGACGATGTCGCGCTGCTGGTGATGCCCGCAGATCAACTGGTTGAAGACGAGCCCGTGTTCCAGCAGGCGGTGACGCTTGCGGTCAATGCCGCGACGACCCACGGCATTGTCGTGTTTGGCATTCAGCCAAACCGGCCCGAAACCGGCTACGGGTACATAGAACTTGCCGAACAGGTGTCGTCGTCACCGGCCTTGCTGCCGGGCAAGCGGTTCGTCGAGAAGCCGAATGCTGAGGTCGCACAGCGCTTTCTCGATGGCGGCCGGCATTTGTGGAATGCCGGAATGTTCTGTTTTATGCCACAGACGATGCTCAACGAGCTCACTGAATGGGAGCCTGAGGTTTGCCAACTCGTCTCGAACGCGATTGAGAAGGGAACGTTTAGCGTCGCCAAGGACAGCTACACGGTAGAACTCGAGCCCGAACTATTCAGACGTGTCAAGAGCGTGTCTATCGACTATGCAGTGATGGAGCGCCTGAGCAACGTGGCAGTCGTCGCGTGCGATCTCGGCTGGAGCGATATTGGTTCATGGAAGTCGATGAGCGAACTGACGCCGGCTGACAGCCAGGGTAATCGTATTGAAGGAGTAACGGCGACTCTGTACGATGTTACCGATTGCTACATCCGAGGAGGGGGGCGGGTTATTGGTGCGCTTGGCGTGCGCGATCTTGTGATCGTGGATACACCCGATGCGCTGCTAGTCGCCAGCCGGGACCGAGCGGAGGATGTGAAGGAAATCGTTGCACAACTGAAACGCGATAGCCACGAGAGTTGTACGTTGCATCGCACCGTGCATCGGCCGTGGGGTACCTATACCGTTCTTGAGGAAGGTGAGCGCTTCAAGATGAAGCGGCTTTTGGTGAAACCCGGTGCATCGCTGTCGTTGCAAATGCATCATCATCGCAGCGAGCACTGGATTGTGGTCCAAGGTTGTGCGGACGTCGTGTGTGATGAAATGGCCACACAACTGCAGCCGAACGAATCAACCTATATCCCTGCCGGACGGACGCATCGTCTCAGCAATCCTGGTGTTGTTGACCTGATCGTCATCGAAGTTCAATGCGGCGAATATCTTGGCGAGGACGATATCGTTCGCTTCGAGGATGTGTACGGACGGTTGAATGCGCAAAACGAAGGTAGCGCGTCGTCGAAGGCGGAGGTCGTGAGCGTGGGGGGCGGGGTGCCAGACAGCAGGCGTTGTTAGCTGCATGCAGGCCCTTTTGCTTTCTTGTGACCCGGTTGGGGCGGAATCAATGAGCAGCGTTATTTCAAAATCAGTGTGATCGCCATGAATCTCCAAAATGCTTCGGTGTTGGTAACGGGTGCAGACGGCTTTATTGGCAGCCATCTCGTAGAAGAGTTGGTTGCTCAAGGCAGCAAGGTGCGGGCCTTTGTGTACTACAATTCGTTCAATAGCTTGGGTTGGCTCGATACGTTGCCGAAGGACGTGCTGCAGAAGGTCGAAATCTTCTCCGGCGACATTCGCGATCCAAATGGCGTACGTGTGGCGATGACCGGCTGCGATTGCGTCTTTCATCTCGCGGCGCTGATCGCCATACCATTTTCGTACCATTCACCCGATTCGTATGTCGACACGAATATCAAGGGCACCCTCAACGTTTTGCAGGCAGCGCGGGATCTTAAGACGCTGCGTGTGATCGTTACGTCGACGTCGGAAGTTTATGGCACGGCGCAATATGCACCGATCGATGAAAAACATCCGTTTCAAGGCCAGTCTCCGTACAGCGCGACGAAGATTGGCGCAGATCGATTGGCGGAGTCGTTTTATCGCTCGTTCGACACGCCAGTTGTCATCGTGCGGCCTTTCAACACCTACGGGCCAAGGCAGTCCGCGCGTGCAATCATACCTACGCTCATCACTCAGCTATTGTCCGGGCAGGATGAAATTCGCGTCGGCAGCCTGACTCCCACGCGAGATTTCAATTTCGTCGCCGATACCGTAGCAGGATTCATTGCCTTGGCAGCGGCTGATGAGGCTATCGGGAAAGAAATCAACATCGCGACCGGCACGGAGCATTCAGTCGGAGATGTGGCCAATTTCCTGATTTCCGAATTGAATCCCGCCGCGAGAATCGTGACAGAGGAACAACGTCTTCGACCCGAGGCGTCGGAGGTTTTCCGGCTCATAGGAGACAACACTCTTATCAAGGCCCTCACAGCGTGGCGTCCGCGCTTTGATCTGCACGGCGGGTTGAAGGAAACGATTGAGTGGTTCCGGGATTCGCGAAATCTGTCGCGTTACAAGGCTGGCCAATACAACATCTAGCGGAGATGCCGAGATGCGAGCAATTATTCTTGCTGGAGGAAAGGGTACGCGGCTTCGGCCCTATACGACGCTGATTCCGAAGCCCTTGGTACCGCTGGGCGGGAAGTACTCGATCCTCGAAATTATCATCATGCAGCTAGCGAAGACTGGGGTTACGCATATTACGCTGGCGGTTAATCATCTCTCGCATCTAATTGTTTCGTATTTCGGGAACGGGGAGCGTTACGGACTGAAGATCGACTATTCTCTCGAAGAAAAGGAGCTCAGTACGATCGGTCCACTGACGCTGATCAACGATCTTCCGGACAACTTCATCGTGATGAATGGTGACATCCTTTGCGATCTCGACTATCGTGGTTTTTTTGACGCGCATGTGAGTTCGGGAAGCCAGATTTCCGTGTCGGCCTATCGACGCGAGGTCAAGATTGATTTTGGCGTGCTTCGCTACAACGAGTCTCGTCATCTGACTGCATTCGAGGAAAAGCCAACCATTGGCTACGATGTGAGCATGGGGATCTACTGCATCAATCGTGCTGTGATCGAAGCATTGCCACGCGGCGCGGTGTACGGTTTCGACAATCTCATGCTGGATGGCATCAAGAATCAGCAGAAAATCGACATCCGTCAGTTCAACGGCTTTTGGCTCGACATCGGGCGCCCAGACGACTATCAGTATGCCGACGAACACTTCCCGGAATTGGCGGGAAAACTGGGTGTCTCTTGATGAGAACGGTTCTGGTCACCGGGGGCCATGGTGCACTTGCTCGGAGTGTCTGCGCCTGTCTGAACTCGCTTGGCGGATACCGAGTGGTGGTGAGTACCCGAACCGGAGGTGACGACGGTGTCGTCGAACTGGACGTGTGCGACCCG
The DNA here is from genome assembly GCF_011752945.1 of Paraburkholderia sp. Cy-641. NCBI lineage: Bacteria > Pseudomonadati > Pseudomonadota > Betaproteobacteria > Burkholderiales > Burkholderiaceae > Paraburkholderia > Paraburkholderia sp. Cy-641. The sequence continues at coordinate 93,289 of NZ_VWWM01000005.1, read as the reverse complement.
GTACAGTTTGCGACCCGCTTGGAGCAGTTTTCACCGCAGATCGTTTTACATCTCGCCGCGACCTTTACTGACGACTTCGCACAGGCTTACTCTGTAAATGTCGACAGCACCCGGCACTTACTGGAAGCGGTGGAAAAACTGGGCTCACCCGTGCGCGTGATATTGGCGGGCTCCGCAGCCGAGTATGGGATTGTTCGACCTGAAGAAAACCCGGTTTCGGAAGCGAGGGTGCTCAATCCGGTGTCGGTGTATGGTCTGACGAAGGCATGGCAGACGCAACTCGCTTATCTTTACGCGGCTCGAGGCGTCGATGTGATCGTCGCCCGGATTTTCAATCTGGAGGGATCTGGGCTATCGGAGCGGTTATTTGCTGGGCGCATTCTCCGACAGATTGAGGGGATACTGCAGGGACAACGATCGACGATCGAAGTCGGATCGCTTGGCGCGACACGCGACTATCTGAAGCTCGATGAAGCCGCCGAGCAGATCGCTGCAGTTCTCGCCTGTGGCCGTGCAGGCGAGGTCTATCACATTGCCAGCGGAAAGCCAGTCACGATGCGTGCCCTGCTTGAGCGTAATCTCGACGAGCATGGCATCGATGTCGGCATGGTGAGGGAGGCGAGTAACCTGTCGAATAAGGTGGGTTATGACGTCCCGGCCATTTACGCTGACGTGACCAAGACCACCACACTACTCGAGTCCTGGAGGGCGCTTGGAAAAGCTTAAGGTCGCCGTGGTGACGCCGGTGTTCAACGAGGAGGAGGTCATTGGATATTTCCATAAGCGGGCTCGCCTGGTTCTGGATTCGATGCCGGATGTCGAGGCGACACTGGTCTTCGTTCTGGATCGCTGCACCGACAACTCACTTGTAGTGCTGCGTGAGATCGTCAAGGGCGATCCAAAATCGAAGCTGATTGCGCTGTCGTCCCGTTTCGGTCATCAGATGTCTTTGGTTGCCGGTATCGAAAAATCGCGTGATGCCGATGCCATCATCATGATGGATAGTGATCTGCAGCATCCTCCGGAATTGATTCCCGCGATGATTTCTGCATACCGCAATGGCTTCGACGTCGTGTATACCACCCGCCAGGAAAATGAAGGATCGGGAGCATTGCGCTCGATGGCGGGAAACGGATTCTATAAATTTCTCTCGCGTATTTCGGATGTTCCGATCACGGCAAACGCAGCCGACTTTCGTCTGGTATCGAATCGGGTAGCGCGCGTTCTCATCGACGGATTCAGAGAGCAAAATGTTTTCCTGCGCGGGATCATTCCTTGGGTCGGATTCAATCAGATCGGTCTGGAATATGTCGCCGAGCCTCGATTTGCGGGGAAGTCGAAATATTCGTTGTCGAGGATGCTTCGCCTTGCCGCTGACGGGATCTTGTCGTTCAGTACGAAACCTCTGCAGGTCGGAATATTCGTCGGGGTAGGATTTGCCTGCATGGCATTTCTCTTTGCTTTCTACGCGATCGTTAACTACTTCGTTGCTCGCTCTGTTCCAAGTGGATGGACCACTATCGCCGTGCTGCTGATGCTGTTCAGCGGGGTGCAATTGATCGTGGTCGGAATTCTCGGGTCATATATTGGTGGGATATACCAGGAGGTAAAAAACCGCCCTAGGTACATTATCGAGGAAGAGCTTTCTCATGACCAAACGTGTTGATTTCGACGAATATTCCGGCAACTACAACGAATTACTTGGAGAGAAAACCCGTTTTTTCTCTTCAAGCGAGGAATATTTCGCCAGATATAAGGTAGATCTGGTGCGCGAGCGTAGTGGTGGCCCTGTTGCGCGCGTTCTGGAATTCGGTTGCGGAATTGGTCGGAATATCCCGTTTCTACAGAAGGCGTTTGCGCAGGCGGTTGTTGTGGGAACCGATATTTCAAGGGCTAGTCTCGAGGTCGCAAAGAAAGAGAATCCCGGGATCAACTTTTTCTGCGAAGAGGAGGGCATCGGCAACATCGGTTTATTCGATCTGATTTTTGTTGCTGGTGTGTTTCATCATGTTCCACCTGACCAGCGAGTGTTAGTCGCGCGTACCTTGAAGAGTCGGTTGTCGACGTCGGGACAGATTTTTGTGTTCGAGCACAATCCGTATAATCCCGTCACGCGTCGAATTGTCGACACCTGCCCGTATGATGAGGATGCGGTGTTGCTGAAGCCGGTCGAAATGAAAAACACGCTTCGCGCCGCGGGCCTGTCTGTCGAACAGGCGAGGTACTGTCTCTTTGTTCCGCCCCGTTTCTCGAAGCTATCCGGCCTGGAAAGCCGGCTGGGTTGGCTACCGCTTGGTGGTCAATACTGGGTCAAAGCCGGGCATGGTTCATGAAGCAACTGGTTCGCTTTCTACTGGTCGGTGCGTTCAATACGGGCTTCGGGTACTGCATCATCTTCTTCTGTATGTATGCATTGAAGTTGGCGCCCGAGTTCAGTAATTTCATTGGCTATGCCATTGCGCTGGGCGTTTCTTATGTGCTCAACCGCCGGTTTACGTTTGAAAGCAAGAGTAAGCGTCGCGGGGAGGTCGCAAGGTTTCTTGTGGTATTTCTGATCGCTTATGTCTCTAACCTCCTTCTTCTGATCTTTCTTGTTCGTGTCGTCCAGATCGACAAGGGGGTTAGCCAGATTCTCTCAGGCGTGCTGTACGTCGGCCTCTCTTTCCTGATGAACAAATACTACGTATTCAAAACCGCAGCGTCAGCGTAAACGGGGCAGCGAGGAACAAGTGATACGAAAATTTCATCAAATCCTTCCCTTGACTGTCGGGATTGCATTTACTTTTTGCTTGTTCTTGCGGCACGCATTTTCTCGAGGGTACTCGTTCGCCCTGTATAGGGACAACGAAAGTCTCCTCGGGCCGATGATATCCACTATGTCGACCCTGCTGCGACAGGGTGTGTGGCCATTGAGAACGGATACATTCCTCGGGGGAGTTCCATTTTACGACCTCGCGCAACTGTCTGCGTTTTACCCCTTCTATTTCACCTGGTTGCCGCTGTTCAAGACGCCATTTGACTCAATCTATTCAATCCATTGGATTGTTCTGTTGCATCTGCTTATTGCGCAAATCACGGCGTGCATCTTTCTGCGTTCGATCGGAGTTTCGCGCCTGTCCGCGGCAGTCGGTTCGGCACTGTTCGCATACAGCGCGAACAGCTTTTTGTATGCGGCTTGGCTTAATATTACCGCGCCGTATGCGTGGCTACCTCTCTATTTGACTGGGATTTTCGGCATTTTGACCGGCAAGACAGAGAGGCGCTATTCGCTGATGGCCTTGGGCAGCATGGTGATGCTCGTATTCGCATCTCCGGCGCAGCCCTTGATTCACGCACTGATTCTGACCGCCGTGTTCGTTATCTTCAAAGGTATCGATTGTAGAGAGGGGGCGGGATGCTTAAAGGCTTTCAGGCGACCAGTAGTGCGTATCATTGCTATTGGCTTGCTTAGTGTCCTGATTGCCTCTCCGGTGCTGCTCCCAATTTGGTGGAATCTGGATGGCATGATCCGATGGATTGGTGGTTTTCCCGCCGTGATCGGTAACGCACGCATTCCATTTGCTGCGTTCAAGGAGGACCAACTGACGTACGCGCAACTGGGTGGCGTGCTGTTCAAAATGCCACGACTCCTGGTAGGCGACCCATACGTCGGTTTGATCCCGTTAGCGCTTGCGGTGCTAGCAATAGCATGGCGTCCCCGATCCTGGCTCGTGCGAGCGTTCGCGGCGACAGCAATTTATTCGATCGTTTCCGCGGCTGGCTCGAATCTGGGACTGGCCTATGTGAATTATTACGTCCCGATCCTGAACAAGATTCGTGAACCGAGCCGTTTCTTGTTCCTGTTTCAGTTCTCGATCTCCGTTCTGGCAGCCGTCGGGCTGGATGAGCTGCGCAAAAGGGCGGCGGAGGGAACGACAGCCCGCCAATGGACGTGCACCCTGGTGCCCCTCGTGTTGCCGATTATTCTGGGGATCTTGACGGTCACGCTGGTCCGAAACCACGTCGTCTCGCGGTTGTCACCTGCTGTCAGTATTGCAGCCCTATGTGTACTTGTCGCGCTCACGTGGGCCGCAATTCGCGCGCCGGGCCGTGGGAGAGCCCTTTGTCTGGGGGGGGTGTGGGCTGTGACTGCTTTTGTCTTGCACGCGATCGAAGTGCGATGGATCCCTTGGCCAATTACTGAAAGCCAATACCTCGTGTCGAATACGCCAGAACTGGATCTTGCCTTGAAGCACGTTGCAGCGCTGGATCCAGAGCATGACTACCGGGTGATCTTCGAGGGCGACATTGACAAGCAGCAGGCTTCGATGCTCGCTTCGTATCGTGGCATCCGGACGCTAAACGCATATATCAACCCGGCACCATACCGGCAATTTACTGAGCTTTATCATCATGCTCCTCGCCCAGACAACTACTTTTTCGCACTGGGTGCGAAGTTCATGATCTGTGACAGCTGCAACGCCTCGGCGACTCGGGGTTACCGGCATGTTGAGGACGTTGGCCGCTACGCTATCTACCAGGCAGAAACGGTCCTGCCACACAGCTATTTGCAGACGGCGGTCGATGGCTACTACAGCAATATCGACCAGTTCGGAGGGGCAGTTATGGGCCATGATCTGCAGCATGGCGTCTTGTTTCTCAAGGAAGGGATGAACCTTCCCCTGGCGCCTATGGGAATGCACAACGACGCATGCGAAAGGATGGAGATGGCGCGTAGCGTGGTCTATGAACGATTCGACAGTTCATGCCCGTTGGCGAGCGTGCTCGTATTGAACGAATTTTCCGACCCCGCCTGGAATGCCTATATCGATGGCAAAACCGCCGAGGTGCTGAAAGTGAACTTCAATCAAATGGGTGTTCTTTTGCCGCCAGGCGCTCATTACGTTGAATTCAGATATTTGCCGATGATTTTCAAGGTTTCATTGACCCTGATGGCGCTTGGATTCGTGCTTTCCTGGCTTTATATCTGGCGTTGGTGTGGCTTGAGGCGAGCGCCTTGAGCTTGCCGCCAGTCGCTCGGCTAGCTAGCGCGCCAAACGCGATAATGGGCAGAAAGCTCATCGGGATAGCTCTACCCGATGCCCGGCGCCCGTTGAAATGAATATGGGCGACTATCGGAGTGAGGGGCGTACGATTATGATACGCGTCTTCGAACGCTCAGTTGTGTTCGGAATGCGCAGCTAGCCGCTATGTGCGCATCCCGTGCTTTCTGAGAAACCTATCGATAACTGGGGAGTGATGTGGATCAGGATGTTGCAGTCATCTTGCCGTGCTATAACGAGGCAGCTACCATCGCAAAAGTCGTTGCGGACTTTCGCCAATATCTTCCCGGTGCCCGGATCTATGTCTTCGACAATAATTCAACCGATGGCACAGCGGACATAGCCCGTGCAGCTGGTGCACAGGTTCGTCATGTTGCCCTTCAAGGCAAGGGCAATGTGATTCACCGGATGTTCGGCGATGTCGATGCGGACGTCTACGTGATGGTTGATGGTGACGATACCTACGACGCCAGCGCGGCGCCCAGCTTGATTCAAACATTGCTCGAGGACGGACTCGACATGGTCGTGGGTTGCCGTGTATCAGACGAAGTCAAAGCGTATCGGCCGGGTCACCGGTTTGGCAATGTGATGTTAACGGGCTTTGCGGCCTCTATTTTTGGCCGTGCGTTTCGCGATATGTTGTCAGGTTATCGTATCTTTTCGCGTCGGTACGTCAAATCATTTCCGGCTCATGCTGAGCGGTTTGAAACCGAAACCGAACTGGCTGTGCATGCCCTCGAATTGCGGATGCCCGTCGCGGAGGTCGATACGCGCTATGGGTCTCGTCCGGAGGGGTCCGTCAGCAAGCTGAACACTTATCGTGATGGTTTCAGGATTTTGATGACAATCCTCAAGCTGTTCAAGCTTGAACGCCCACTGGCTTTTTTTTCAATCTGCTTTGCCACGAGCCTGCTGGCATCGATCATTCTTGCGGTTCCGATTTTCGAAACCTACATGGAGACTGGACTGGTTCCGCGCATGCCCACCGCTTTGCTGTGCGTCGCACTTGCGTTGCTCGGTTTTCTCTTCCTCGTCTGTGGACTGATACTGGATACAGTAACAAAGGGGCGACTCGAAGCCAAACGCTTCGCGTACCTCGCGGTGCCGGCGCCTTCCGTGTCAACTCGGCGGCTGTGATTTTCCGGTTCCAACACATCGGCTCTCCGTCGTTAGCTGACGATAACTGGGGGCTCTTTGACTTTCTCGCTTATCTTTTCAGTCGTGCGTTGTGGCCGTTGAACAGATTTTGCTGTGCGTTAAATGACCATTTGAAATCCTGATGAACGTACCTCGTCAAACCGGATCGTCAATCATCTCAATCACGGCCACTATTGTGTTCGGTGTAATCGTCGTGTGGACTTTTGTTGGTCTGGCGCGCTATGCCGTTGTCGCTCCGCCGGCGTTTGACGGCGCGATGAACCTGAACACTGCCGCCTCGTTCGCCCACGGGCAGGGGTATGGCTTCTTCTACGACCAGTTCTTTTCATTTCCGGCACAGACAGATGGCCCGTTCATTTTACCGGCTGCGTTTGCGTTCTGGCTGGGTGGCATTACACCATTCACTGCTCAAGTCACCAATCTGCTTTACGTAGCCGCGTTTGTCGTTCTGGTTCTGGCGCTGTTGTGTCGCATCGGCGTGCCCTTGTCGTTGGCGGTGTTCGCTGTGATGGCGTGCATGGCGATGCCCGGGTTTGTCGACTACTCGATGAACGGATATGGCGAAGTACCTGCGATCGTCTGGTTCTTCGGAGCGCTTATTGTTCTCACTTCCCGCGGCACGGATTCCAGTATTGGTTCCAGAAGGCTGTTTTTCGCAGGTCTGCTGTTTGGGATTTCATATTTGACCAAGGTCGTGGCCCTCGTCTGTGTTGCGCCGGCAATGTTCGTGCTCACGTGTCTGATGCTTGGACAACCGAATTGGCCGCGACGCTTGGCGGCACTTTATTTTGGGTTTGCTGCTCCAGTCATCGCTTGGGAACTCTTTCGCTTTCTGGAGTTGGGGACGGTACACGCCTATGCTGAGTGGTGGCGGTTTCAATTCGGGCAAATCCGTGCGCAATCCGGCGCGCAGCGGCCCGATGCCAGTGGGGGGTTACTGCACAAGGGGCTTCACCACCTTGCGATTCTCGCCGACTTGACCGGCGTCGCGGCGCCTTGGCTTGCCATCTGTATTGTTGTACCTGTTGTCGTTGGGGGGGCTATCGCGCTCGATCAAGCACAAACCCGTCAAACGCGCTCGATCATGGCAACCCTTACTGTGGTCGTCGGCTTGTATTTCTTCTGGTGGCTCTTCATCAGTCCGACGTCGATGACATGGTTACGCCGGATTGTCGATGGCTTGATCTTGTTACAGTGTCTTTCCATTGCCGCGTTGGCGCATGTGTGGCCGTGCCAATTGCGAGGGGGCAAACGTACAGGCGCAACAACGAGTCTTGGTACGGTCGCGTTCATCCCGGTCATCGTCGCTCAAATACTGTTGATTCGCAGTGGCGAATCAGTGTTGCGCCCGCCACAGCCACCGGGCTACGCGTTGGATGCATTCCGATTGGCGAAGAAAGTGCGCGAACTGCCGGCCGATGCGACGATCTACGGCACCGGTTGGTGGCAGGCGCCTGTCGTCTCGCTTTTTTCACAGCGCCGGTTCATGAATTTCGATCATTGGCAGACCGATCGACTCAATGCTATCCAGAACAAATACTTTGTGGCCGATATGTACACCCAGGGCATTAGCCAATCGTCGATCAAGGGGGTGCTTGATCGGTCGCAGTACAGTACCGAACTTAATCTGACCGGCGGCGCCTTGTATAAGCTCGGTTCCGTGCAGCCTTATGTCCCGTTCACCGCTCAGGATGCTGTTTTGGCAGATCTGGCAACCGGATTCGATTTGTCCGATGGGGATTACCCTCATAGACGGGGGATGTACGAGAGGCAGGGCGGTGGTGATGCCTGGGTCAGCCCCGATGCCGCGGTGATGCTCAAGCGTGTGGATGAAAACGTTCTCCGAATGACCGTTGATGTGCCACCCGATATGGTCATGGGGCCGGCGTCGAAGTCTCTGGTGCTTCGGCTTGCGAGCCCAGGATGCTTGGACCGTACCGTCTCGCTCAGTGGGCCGGGCGTACAGACGTTGTCTCTTGATCTGACTTGTGAGGGCTGGCCGACTGAGAAGCCGTTCTTGCTCACGATGCACACCGACGATCAAGTGCCGTTTGTTCCGCAGATCGATGCCGACAATCGCCTGAGATCGTTCAAGCTACGGTCGATCAAGTTGGTGCATGCCGGAGAGACCGTCAAATAGGGGCGAAATTTTTGGGGCGTCGATTCGACACAAGCCAGTTATGCAGATCTGTGACGTACTGCGCAAGCGCTTGCTGTTCGGAGGACACGGCGATCGCTTTGAACTGAACAGTCGCACGGCGTCTCGGCGTGCTCGAAACTTCGCGCTGGAAGCGCATGGTACGCGGGCACTGCTGGCGGGTTTCGATAGGGCGATTAGCGACCGCGTTTTACGCAAGTTTGCACAGGCGGATGCAGTGGTGTCCACTCTCGATGGGATCGACACTTGATCGCGGTTGCGATTCAGCTAGCGATGCCGGAAGACCCATAGTCGGGCAGAGGCGAAGTTGACGGCCAAGCCCGCCACCGAGCCGACTGCGACGGCGAGAAGCGGCAAGAATGGGAATCCATTAAGCGCAAATACGACCGCACTATAGGCGCCATAGTTTACAACGCCGCCCAAAGACATTGCTGCGAGATAACGCCACCATTCGATCCACGCCGATTCCTTGCGGCTCGATGTGAAGGTAAAGCGGCGGTTGACTTGCCAGGTTGCCAATACAGCGCACAGAAAAGACACGGCGCGCCCGGCGAAATAGCCCAGACCCATGGCGAGTGCAAGATATAGCACACCGGCGTCGACGAGGAATCCCAGCACACCAGCGATCGCGAAGCGGCTTAGTTCGCGGCGCATGTTGTCAAGATCTTTATATAAATCGCTGGCGAACGGTGATAATTCGTCAGAGGCGATTTGGTCAAGCTTTGTTGGCTACCCAATGAAGGCAACGTAAAAGGGTGTTTTGTAAGCAAAGGGTTGTCCGATACGTTATGTGATTGCAATATGGTACCGAACGCTCGTTCGTTGCCTCAAAGGTTTTTACAAACGCTAGCATGCCATGTCAGCGCTAGCCTCAAGACAATCAACAAACCTTTCATCACGCCTCTTGAGTGCATTGAGCATCGCGGACGATGACCATGCACGCGTTCAAGGCTTCATTGTTGTCGAGCTTGATCGGATGCGATCATACTTTGGGGCATATAAAGCCTAGATTGACCAGCTTTACTGGGCAATTTGCGATCTGATTTCATATCCGTCTTTTTTCGCCATTGTACGATGCCTGGCCGCATGTGTGGGACGCACACATGCGATGGGATGAAATTCCGGCGATGTCCGCGTACTTGTGTTTCGTTCGCACTGTTTCACCAAATATTACCGTAGTGACGATTTCAAACGTTACTGAAGACTGGCCATGCTACGATGGCTAGAGGATTTCAGGCAGAAGCGCGCGAAATCACGGTTGCATATTGACAACTTCTATCGGATCACCGATCAGACAAAGTCACTGCAATTTGTCCCTTTGTTGTCTACATCGATCAACAAAACATGCCGCTAGAATCAGGGATAGCCGGATTGTGTCACGTGTGGCACGGATTCGATATTTTTTTCAGTATTTCAAGAGAGTCTGAGACGTGCTCGAATTGTGCGTCAACGAGTCATCAGCGCTAAATGGTGCTGATGATTTGTCTCCGGCTCAATCTGCAATCAGCGGAATTTTTTTCCTTTCCGGAAAATTTTGCTGTTAACGACACAGAGTCCTACGAGGCGTTACATGGCCAACTGATTTCGTTCGACGGATATGTATGCTCTGAATACTGTGGTGGCGATCATCCAAGTGGCATGGCGATCAATCATATCAGGCATGAAGCTCTTCAAAAACTGACATTTGAAGATGATTAGTTCTGTCCAGTGGTATTAAGGAGCACATGCCCGAGCCTTATCGGGCGCATCGTGAAGGATTTTGTGTGCTGAATAAAAACGGACGACACATTTTTTCACAGTTTCTTTCAATCCCTACGCTCGAGAGGACGAAATTCGGGCGAAGCTGGTCAATAGGCAGATTCAATATCTTGCGAAAAACAATATCATGGCGATCCTGGTGTCTCGGTGAGGGTACTCTGGTGCAGACGATCTTTGGTATCGTGGGTAAATGCAATATGATATTTGAAGCACAAAGACCGTTTGACTAGAGTGTGTTAGGAACTTTCGAGCAGACTTAGTAATCTGTCTGGATGAGAAAACGCAAGCTATACCCAATGGACGTATCGGACAAGGAATGAAGCTTCGTCGTCGCATACCAGGCCTTGTCATGCTCAGACACGTCGAAAATTCTTAACACGCCCGAACAATTTTTAAAGATTAAGAAAATGCGGACTGTAATCGTTCACTATCATCTTTTTAAAAATGCTGGGACTACAGTAGACGGTATTCTGGATCGAAATTTCCCCGGCGATGTGCACGGCCATCTTGAAGGCGCCTACCCTTGGTCGACAGTGACAGCGAACGAGATTTTGGACTATGCGCTAGCTAATCCGACACTGCGCGTCATATCGAGTCATCAGGCCCGGTTGCCGCTGCCCCAGCACCCGTCGATCACATTCCTCCCCATCCTCTTCCTGCGCCATCCGATCGATCGCTTTGCGTCAGTCTATGAGTTCGAGCGCCGGCAACCAGCGGATAGCATCAGCCCCAGTGTAAAGGTTGCCCGAAATGGCGGGCTGGCCGCGTTTGCAAATTGGGTCGTAGAACGTCGAGCGACTGCCGTTTGCCGGAATTTCCAGGTGACTCACCTTGCTAGCGCCCAGAGCGACATGCGCGTGGCGCGAGCGACGCATAACGACTACCTCCGGGCACTGACTTATCTGCGTAGTCTCCCGCTTTTCGGCATTGTCGAGTCCTTTGACGAGTCAATGCAGGTACTGCAGGAGTTTCTCCGACCGCACGTCGGAGAACTCAACATCGATTTTTCGATCGAGAACTTTAGCCCAGGGCGCAAGGCAACCCTGAAAGACCGTCTGGAACACATCAAAAGCGAACTAGGGCCGTCGTTGTACCGGGAACTACTCGAGCACAACGCACTTGACCTGTTGCTCTATCGTGAGGCAACGCAAATCTTTGCTGCCAATCTTCTTACTCGACATCTGGACAACACTCCGCTGCCTTCGCGAAAAGGGTTGCGAGAGCGGATCATGAAAGCGTTTAGGCCAAACGCCAAGCCACCCGTAGTGACGTGACATTTGCATCAGGCGTTGCCAGGATAACTCAACAATTATGGACGCTTACTCTACCCGGCTTCAAATTTAGTCCGGGCGGACAAGCTGTCACCTTTCATTGGACCCAAATGGTGGGTGCAATTGCAGTTACGACTCCGGCGCGCTGCCGCACCTTTCTCGCGTCGAGCCCGTAGCGTAACGAGGAACAAGCCACGTTGTCGAAGCAGCTTTTTTACGCAAACTCACGACCTGCTTCGGGCTTTACAATAGCAAGATGTCGCACATGCGACACCCAGCAATATCAATACGAATCTTATGGATACAGTGCGTTCGGCAATCGCGGACTTGTCCGTTTCCTTGGTAGTTTACCAGCCGGAGCGGATGCAACTTGAACGTACTCTTGTGAGTCTGGGCGAAGCATGCGATGCGTTGCGCCGCTCCCGGCTCGGATTACCTGTCGAACTTTGTCTTGTCGATAACGGTGGTTTACCAGATTTATCGCCGACCTTCGAGGCGCTTCGTGTCAACGGCATTGCTATCAAGCTCGTCAGCGGACATGGAAATGTGGGCTACGGGCGGGGTCACAATATGGCGATTGAACAAGCGACGACCCGTTATCATCTGGTACTTAATCCGGACATCGATCTCGATCCAGCAGCGCTTGCGAACGCTCTTGATTTCTTGGACGCTTATCCGGAAATTGGTCTGCTGAGCCCGTGCATCGGTGATGAGGCGGGACGTTTGCAATACCTCTGCCGACGTTATCCTACGGTGCTTGATTTATTTGTGCGTGGTTTTTTGCCGTCCTCGCTGCACAAACCTTTCGCACGGCGCCTTGAGAGATATGAGATGCGTGATGTTATCAACGAGCACGACGTTGTTTGGGATCCGCCCATTGTCAGTGGCTGTTTCATGCTTTTCCGCACGAGTGTGCTGAAAAATCTGGCCGGTTTCGATGCTCGCTATTTCCTGTATTTCGAGGACTACGACCTGAGCTTGCGCACACACAACGCGGCACGCATTGCCTACAATCCGGCGGTGCGCGTACTGCATCATGGCGGTGGTGCTGCGCGCAAGGGGCATGCCCACATTCGCATGTTCGTGTCGTCGGCGTTCAAGTTCTTCAACCGCTTCGGTTGGAAATGGCTATGAGCCATGTAGTCGTAAGCGGGGCGAACGGCTTCGTGGGCCGGGTGCTATGCCGGGCGCTCCTTGACGCTGGCCATCGCGTTACAGGGCTTGTGCGGCGGGGAGGCGGCTGTGTAGAGGGCGTAACTGAATGGATCGACTCCAGCACGGACTATGCCGATGTGGCCAAGGCTTGGTTGGCCGGCCTGAACACCGACTGTGTTGTGCATCTGGCGGCGCGCGTGCACGTCATGAGCGACAGGTCTGCCAACCCTGACGCCGCATTTCGCGCGACCAATGTGGACGGCACGCTGCGCCTCGCGGCAGCGGCGCGACAGCACGGTGTGCAGCGTTTTGTTTTCGTGAGCAGCATTAAGGCCGTTGCCGAGCGCGACGGCGGACAACCGCTGCGTGAAAATGACCCGCCACGTCCCGAAGATGCTTACGGCCGTTCGAAGCGCGCTGCGGAAGACGCACTCGCCTTGTTTGGCAGTGACGCGGGGCTCGATGTGGTCGTAGCGCGGCCGCCGCTCGTATACGGACCACAAGTGCGCGCCAATTTTCTTCGACTGATGGATGCCGTCTGGCGTGGCATACCGCTGCCGCTCGGCGCCGTCGAGGCGCGCCGTAGTATGGTGTATGTCGGTAATCTGGTGGATGCGCTGGTGCACTGCGCGACTGATCCGCGCGCAGCGCACCAGTGCTTCCATGTTGCGGACAGTAGCACTCTGACCGTTGCCGAATTGGTGCGCTCGCTCGCTCGCCATCTGGGCCGGCCGTCGCGGTTGCTGCCCGTGCCGGCGCAATGGCTTGGCGCGGTGGGTCGCGTGACTGGCCGTTCGGAGCAGGTCGATCGTTTGATCGGTAGCCTGCAGGTCGACACGTCGCGCATACGTGAAGTGCTCGGCTGGCAGCCACCGTTTTCGACTGATGACGGGTTGTTGGCCACCGCCAACTGGTATCGTTCCACTCATCAAGTTCCCTGATGCAGATGCAAGATTCACTGATGGCTCCATGGACTTTTTTCGTGGTCGTTGGTGCGGCTGTCGGCGTGTGTGCGGCAATCCTGTATGCGCTGCTTAAGACGGGCCTCGCGTGGCGCCTCGCCACGGATATTCCGAACGATCGCTCTCTTCATGTGCGTCCAACGCCGCGTGTTGGGGGCTGGGGCATTGTGCCCGTCGCAGTAGTAGCGATGCTGCTGGTTGCCCCATCGCTGTGGTGTGTCGCGCTCGCGACGGCGTTTCTGGCTGCCATTTCGCAAGTCGATGATCGCCGGGGCCTGCCTGCGCGCGTTCGGTTTGCCGCGCATTTGCTTGCCGTGGTGGTGTTCGTCGTGCTCTTCCCGGCTGCGGCGCCGTGGTGGCTCCTCGCCGCGTTGGCTTTTCTGATGATCTGGCTGGTCAATCTCTACAATTTCATGGATGGTGCGGATGGCCTGGCAGGTGGTATGGCGCTGTTTGGGTTTGCTGGCTATGCCGCCGCAGCATCGATGGGCAAGCACCCAATGCCCGAACTCGCCCTTACGTCGCTTGCAGTCGCCGGGGCTGCACTTGGCTTCCTGTTCTTCAATTTTCATCCGGCCCGAATTTTCTTGGGTGATGCTGGATCGATTTCGCTGGGTTACCTCGCGGGTGTACTCGGCTATTGGGGCTGGCGCGGCGGCGCGTGGCCCGTGTGGTTCCCGGCACTCGTGTTCGCGCCGTTTATCGGCGACGCGTCGGTGACCCTTGCACGGCGTCTCTTGCGCGGTGAAAAGTTTTGGCAGGCTCACCGCGAGCATTACTATCAACGCATGGTGCGCTCGGGCGTCGGCCATGCCGGCACCGCTTGGGCGTGGTATCTCGTTATGATCGTCGGCATAGCAATTGCTCTGTTGGCGCTAGGCCGTCCTGAAGCTATGCAGTGGACTCTCGTTGTTGCTTGGGGCGTCGTCCTGATCTTCATCGGAAGTATCATTGATCTGCGCTGGCGTCGTTTCCAGGCAACTCTGTCCAGACAACCTGAGGTAGGACGCTGATGTTCAGAACCAAAGCCAGTTGGCTATCCTTCAGCGCGTTCCTTTTTGACCTGGCCGCCGTCGTAGGTGTCTGGCTGATTGCTTATGTGATCCGCTTCAACGGCGTCGTGCCCGTCGACTTTCGCGATGGAGCGTTGCGCGCGCTTATCTGGGTGCTACCGGTGTACGGCGTGATGTTCCGTCTATTTGGCTTGTATCGCGGCATGTGGGTGTTCGCGAGCTTGCCTGATCTGCTGCGCATATCGAAAGCCGTCGCGACTGGTGCCATGCTGTCGATGATTCTCGCCGTAATGGTGCAGCCCATCCCGATCATCCCGCGCTCGGTGCTGCTCGTTTCGCCGCTCCTGCTGTTCCTGGCGATGGGCGGCTCGCGTGCACTGTACCGTGCGGGGAAGGAGTTCTATCTGTATGGTGGACTGGTCGCGCAAGGTAAGCCTGTCCTGGTGATCGGCGCAGGCACCGCAGGAGCGCTGCTCGCACGCGAATTGTCGCGCTCGAGCGAATGGCGATTGATTGGGCTGCTTGACGACGATGTCGGAAAGCACGGCCGTGAAATCTATGGCTATAAAGTGCTGGGCCCGATTAGCAAACTGCCTGAGATTGCCGAAGCGACGAAGACTGAGTACGCGATCATTGCGATTCCGTCGGCTCCCGTCGAACAGCAGCGGCGTGCCGCGACGCTGTGCGTGCGTGCCAGTGTGCGTGCGATGGTGTTACCTGCGTTGACCGACGTCACCGAAGAGCAGGCTTCGCTCTCGCGTGTGCGCCATATCGACCTCGAAGACCTGTTGGGCCGTGAGCCCGTGAATATCGATACGCCACATGTCGAAGCGTTGCTGCATGCGCGCGTCGTCATGGTGACGGGCGCGGGCGGCTCGATTGGTTCGGAACTGTGTCGTCAGATCCTGCGCTTCGAGCCCGCGCAACTGATCGCGTTCGATATCTCCGAATACGCGATGTATCGGCTTTTGGAAGAACTGCAGGAGCGTTTTCCCGCGGCGTCGATTGTGCCTGTCATTGGCGACGCAAAAGATTCGCTGCTGCTCGATCACGTGATGTCGCGCTATACACCGCACATTGTCTATCACGCCGCCGCCTACAAGCACGTGCCGCTGATGGAGCAGCAGAACGCCTGGCAGGCCGTGCGCAATAACGTGCTCGGTACGTACCGGGTTGCGCGCGCGGCCATCCGTCAAAATGTAGTGCGCTTCGTGCTCATTTCCACTGACAAAGCGGTTAATCCAACCAACGTGATGGGTACAAGCAAGCGCCTTGCCGAAATGGCGTGCCAGGCGCTGCAGCAAACGAGTCAGCACACGCAATTCGAAATAGTGCGCTTCGGAAATGTGCTGGGTAGCGCAGGTAGCGTGATTCCGAAGTTTCAGCAACAGATCGCGAAGGGCGGTCCTGTGACTGTTACACATCCCGAAATCACGCGTTTCTTCATGACGATTCCTGAAGCGTCGCAACTCGTGCTGCAGGCATCGAGTATGGGGCAAGGTGGCGAGATCTTCATTCTCGACATGGGACAGCCAATGAAAATCGTTGATCTCGCGCGCGATCTGATCCGGCTCTACGGCTTCACCGAGGAGCAGATTCGTATCGAATTCACGGGTTTGCGTCCCGGTGAGAAATTGTATGAGGAACTGCTTGCCGACGAGGAAACAACAACGCGTACGCCGCACCCGAAGCTGCGTATCGCACAGGCGCGTGGCGTGCCGGATAATCTGCTTGACGAGTTACTACCCTGGCTCATGCAGCATCGTGTGCTCACCGATAACGAAGTGCGCCGCGATTTGCGCCGTTGGGTCGCCGAATATCAGCCGACACTTGCCGAGCCGCCATTACGCGGTGTGCCGCTGCCCGTCGGCCAGCAGATATCAATGTAAAGAAAAATGCCGAAGCGTTTTTTTGATGATGCCATTGCCGCTTTGCGGCCCTAGGTCATTCGAAAGAGGGAGGTTTCCTACTGCGTCAGACAGTTGCGCGAGGAATCACCACTCTCAATATTCCCATCGTGAGTCGACTCAAAAGCGCTGTTTCTTGCGGACCACCATCCACCTTGGCGACTTGAAACGCACGATGCTCACATAAAGCCACACATACGTCGCCGCGAACACCACGACGAAGCAGAACAGATGCAGCGTGTGCCGCCAGAACAGCGTCGCCGGCACGACCGCGATCAGGCACAGCAGCCACAGGTACGGCGAGGTCAGCGAGTTGCGCCGGGTCAGCTCGCGCGCGGTGCGCGCGCCGACGGCCCAGCGCATCAGGCGCTTGTAGACCAGCATGTGCAGATGCACGCCGTCGGGAATGCCCGGCGACATGCCGCGAATGAACTTCTTGCGGTAGATCGAGAAGCAGGTCTCGAAGATCGGGTACATGAAGAGCAGCACCGGATACCACGCGGATACGTCGCGATTGCGCATCACGAGCAGGATCGACAGTTCGGCGAGCATGAAGCCGATGAAGTAGGCACCGCCGTCGCCGAGAAAGATCAGCCCCGCCGGGAAGTTCCAGATGAAGAAGCCGAGCACCGCGCCCATCATCATGAACGAGGCCGACAGCACGACCGGATCGGACACCTGGAACGCGACGTAGGCGAGCGAGGCGAACATCATGAACGCGACCATCGAGGCGAGGCCGTTGAAGCCGTCGATGATGTTGATCGCGTTGGCGAGCGCGGCGACCGCGAGCACCGTGACCGCGAACGAGATCGCCGCGTACGAGAGCAGGAAGTCGAGCGGCGGCACGCTGATGCGCGTGACCGCGATGTCGAGCAGCAGGAACGCGAGCGCGGCGGCCGCCATCGTGCAGACGAGACGCGCGAGCGGCGAGACGCGCTTGGTCAGGTCCTCGACGAGGCCCGAGCCGAACGCGGGCATGCCGCAGGCGACCAGGCCGAGGATGCCGCCCGAGACGGCCGGATACGCGTGATGCAATTGCACGGCCGAGACGATCAGCCCGATCAGGATGCCGGTCCCGCCGATGCGCGGCACCGGGCGCGCATGGAATTTCTGCACGCCGGCGAGATCGCTATCGGTCGAGAATTTTTCATGCAGATGCGCATAGCGCACGATCAACAGCGTGATCAGCAGAGAAACGAGAAAGCCGAGCGCAAAACTGAGCATGAAAGTGGGCCTGAGCGAAGACGCGGAATTATACAAACGAAACCGCGGCCGACCCGCGTGCGACGCGGCCGCGAAGCTTTCAGCGGTGGCGCGAAAAAATCCCAGATAGTGAGGGGAAAGCGCCCGAAAACGGGCCGCTGAGGCCCGTCAGTGCTCGCTTCTCATGGATTCCCCTAATGCGCCGCACGCGCCGCGCGACCGTAAACCTTGGATGCGGTGAAGTGTAAGTCGCGCGCAACAACCGGTGGCCGGCTGGCGTTCGACGCTCCTCGACCGGTCGTGCGGCGGCGCGTGCGCTGGCCAACCTGGCTCGCCGCGATGAAGCAAGACGTTCCGGAGATTCCATGCTAAACAACATCACCATTCGTGGCGGCCTGACGCTCGTCATTAGCGTATTCGTCGCTTTTCTGCTGACGGTGATCGCCGTCGGCTACGGCGCGCTCAAGCTCGCCAACAACAGCCTCGACGACACCCAGCGCAGCGAGATCGCGCTCTCGCATCTGAAGGCGAGCTCGGAAAAGCTTCTGCAGGTACAGCTCGCATTGGGCACCTATCAGACGCTCTTTAGCGTCGGCAAGCAGACCGACGATCTGCTGCCCGCCGCGCACACGCTGCTGGTCGAGTCGAACAACGACTTCCGCAACTACATGGCGGGACCGTTCGCGAGCGACGCCGAGCGCAAGCTCGCGCAAAGCGTCGGCGAGACGCGCGCCGCGCTCGTCGACAAGGCGATCGAACCCGAGTTCAAGGCGCTCACCGACTTCGACTTCAACACGTTCCGCAACATTCAGGGCGATACCGCGAACAGCTACTACACGACCTACTCGAAGGCGATCGACGCGCTCGAAAACGCGCAGGTCGGCAATCAGCATCGGCAGGCCGCGACCGGCACGCAGCGTTTCCGGCTGGCGACGGCGCTGTTCGTCGCGATCGGCGCGCTCGCGCTGGTGATCGCCGTGGGCGCGCGCATCGCGCTGTCGGCGGCGCTGATCAAGCCGGTCAACGTGACGGTCAAGCACTTCGAGCGTATCGCGGCCGGCGATCTGAGCAGCACGATCAAGGTGCGTTCGCGCAACGAGATGGGCCAGTTGCTCGGCGCGTTGACGCGGATGCGCGACGGCCTCGTCGACACCGTCGCGAAGGTGCGCGGCAGCACGAGCGCGATCACCCAGGGCGCGAACGAGATCGCCTCAGGCAACGCGGACCTGTCCGCGCGCACCGAGCAGCAGGCGGCCGCATTGCAGCAGACCGCGGCGAGCATGGAGCAGCTTTCGGCAACCGTGAAGCAGAACGCCGACAACGCGAGGCAGGCGAACCGTCTCGCGCACGGCGCGCTCGATACGGTGACGCGCGGCGGCAAGGTGGTGTCGCGCGTGACGGAGACGATGGACGGCATCAGCGCATCGTCGCGCAAGGTCACGGAGATCATCGGCATGATCGAGGGCATCGCGTTCCAGACCAACATCCTCGCGCTGAACGCGGCCGTGGAAGCCGCGCGCGCGGGCGAGCAGGGGCGCGGTTTCGCGGTGGTGGCCTCCGAGGTGCGCAGTCTCGCGCAGCGCTCGGGCGCTGCGGCCAAGGAGATCAAGGATCTGATCGGCGAATCGGCGGCCAAGGTCGGCGAGGGCGCGACGCTGGTATCGGATGCGCAGAAGACGATTCATGAGGCGATGAGCGCGGTCGAGCGCGTGACCGGCGTGATGAACGAGATCGAAGCGTCGGCGCTCGAACAGAGCGATGGCATCGAGCAGGTCAACAAGGCGGTCTCGCAGATCGACGAAGTCACGCAGCACAACGCGGCGCTCGTCGAGCAGGCGGCGGCCGCGGCGAAGTCGCTGGAAGAGCAGGCGATCATCCTGAAGGACGCGATCGCGGTGTTCCGCCTCGAGGCAGACGAAGCGACGAGCCATGACGCGATGGTCTAGCCGGCCCTGGCTCTGAGCGCGGGGCGGCAAAGCGGTCAAATATCCGACGATTCCACGGGACTGTTCTCGCCGGGTTCAGGCAGACCCGAGCGTGGGTTCAAGCGAGTTCAAGCGCGGGCTCCGCGAGACAGTCGCTGCTTTGCCGCACCATTTTTCTTTATTGCCGGGACCGGATGTTCGCAGTGTATAGCGCACCTATCGCGCACCTATAGCGCGGCCACGGTCCCGTTTGCATTAATTGCCTGAGCGGCATTAAGCCAATCGGCTTCCCGCCCGCCACTGTCGGCTTTTCCCGAATGCATGCCGATTATGTTCGGTAATGCCGCATCGATTTCTTCTCCATAGCCGCATCGAAATACATGCCGATTTAATTCGCGGCGGTAATTCATATTGTGTTGTACAGCGCACGGATCGCGCGGAGATCGAACCTTAATCTAGCTGCTAACGGAAGCGCGGGCGCGAGCGGTCGGGAGCGACCCGACGCATGCATCAGGCTTGTCGTCATTCGACCCGGATTTCACGGGGACCGGGTGAAACGCAGAACCCATCTCTTCTGCCTGAGGCTGACCGATCGGTGCGGGCGCATGCCAGATTCGAGCATGCATTCGCGACCCATCTTCCAGCCGCCGCAGTGGAGATAACGACAATAACGTCAGTCCGTCAAGACGAACACGATGCTCGAAGTCCGGACAGACGGGGCGGCGGGCGTTGAGAGAGCGGTCATGATAGCGGGCTTCTGGCTGCTCGGGCATGTCTTCCTATCGTTGGTTTCAGCCGTTGATAATAGGAAACAACTATGAACATCCGATATCCCGTCTACGCTCCGTACCTCAATGGTCGGGAGAAGGCGCTGGTGATGGACTGTCTCGACTCGACGTGGATTTCGTCGAAGGGCAAATACGTCGGGCAGTTCGAGGAGACATTTGGCGCGTGGCTCGGTGCGCGGCACGCGATTACCGTCAGCAATGGCACCGTCGCGCTGCATGTTGCGCTGGCCGCCCTGGGTATCGGTCCGGGCGACGAGGTCCTGGTTCCGACCTTGACCTACATCGCGTCGGCGAATGCGGTGAAGTACACCGGTGCGGACGTGGTGTTCGTCGACAGCGAGCGCGCGTACTGGCAGATCGACATCGAAGATGCCGAGCGCAAGATCACCAGCCGCACCAGGGCGATCATGGTGGTGCATCTCTATGGCCAGGCGACCGACATGGATGCGGTCATGGCGCTCGCGAAAAAGCACTCGCTGTATGTGATCGAAGATTGCGCCGAAGCCATCGGCACGCGGTTCGACGGCAGGCACGTGGGCACCATCGGCGACATCGGCAGCTTCAGCTTTTTCGGCAACAAGACGATTACGACCGGCGAAGGCGGCATGGTGGTGACCAATAACGCCGAACTCGACCGGAAGATCCGCCATCTGCGCGGCCAGGGCGTGAGCAGCGAGCGCGAGTACTGGCACGACGCGATCGGCTTCAACTATCGGATGACGAATCTGGCTGCGGCGATCGGCTGCGCACAGATGGAATCCATCGACGACCTGATCGCGAAGAAGCGGCAAATCGCCGAATGGTATCGGCAGGGTCTCGCCGGATTGCCGTTGCAGGTGCATGGCGTCCATCCGCGTACGCTGCACAGCTACTGGATGGTCTCCATCCTCCTCGACGACGCCGGCGACCGCGACCCGTTGCGCGATGCGCTCCGGGCCGACGGTATCGAAACCCGTCCGGTTTTTTATCCGGTCCATCAAATGCCGATGTATGCGGCGCCGGGCCAGCATTTCCCGATTGCCGACGAGATCGGGAGCCGCGGCATCAACTTGCCGAGCTATCCGGCGCTGATGCGCGACGACATCACGTTCATCTGCGAGCGCGTGCGTGACTTCCTCGTCAGGCAGGACTCGAAATTGGAGATTTCGATGGAAACAAAAGTCTGAAAACCCGCTCGCGGGCGACGGTTCCGGTTGCGGCTCGGGTTATGACATTCACGTATCGAGGCAGCCAGGCCGCACGCCCGCGCGGATTCCGTATCGATCAGGCCATCGAAGTGGCGGTGCCACGAGTTCGATGTCATTCGTTTTACTAATGCATTTGATTGCGGTCTGGTTTCGAAGAAGTGGCTTCAAATCAGTATTGGACAGACAGATAAGCGGGTTGCGAGGCGGCGCATGCGAATCGATTGCCAAGCATTCCTTATCTATCGGCCGATTGCTGACTGAATGGCGCTGTCTTTTTGTAACTGGTTCACATGGCCGCTCTATTGCCGAGAAAGGACAAATCATGGCGCACTTTATCGCCCGCTCCCGTGCACCCCTGCGGCTTGGACTGGCGGGAGGCGGAACCGACGTCTCCCCTTACTCCGACCGGTTCGGCGGACTGACGCTCAACGTGACCATCGACCGGTTTGCCTACGCGTCGATCGTGCCGCGCGACGACGCGCGCATCGAGCTGACCGCCGCGGATACGCAGGTGCGCTGGATCGGAGAAATCTCTCCCGAACTGCCGCCCATCAAGGGCCTCGGTTTGCATGTCGGCGTGTACAACCGGATCGTCAAGCAATTCAATGGCGGGCATCCGCTGGCCGTATCGATCACTACGCATTCCGAAGCGCCCCCGGGGTCCGGCTTGGGTTCGTCGTCGACCGTGGTGGTGGCGCTCGTGGAAGCGTTCTGCGAGCTGCTTTCGCTGCCGCTCGGCGAATACGACGTCGCGAAACTCGCTCACGACATCGAGCGGGTCGATCTGGCGCTCGCGGGCGGCAAGCAGGACCAGTATGCGGCGACCTTCGGCGGCCTGAACTTCATGGAGTTTTACGGCGACAAGGTCATCGTGAATCCGCTGCGCATCAAGCAGGATACGAAGGCCGAACTGGAAGCGTCGCTCGTGCTGTTTTACACCGGCGTATCGCGCGAATCGGCCAATATCATCAAGGAGCAGAGCAACAACGTCACCGAAAATCTGACCGATCCGCTGGCCGCGCTTCACGAAGTCAAGGCGGAAGCGACACGGATGAAGGAGGCGGTGTTGCGCGCCGACTTCGCCGGCATCGCCGCCTCGATGAGCGACTCGTGGGAGGCGAAAAAGCGCATGGCCAAAGGCATTTCCAATCCGTCGATCGACGAGTTGTGGCGGGTCGCCACCAACGCGGGCGCCAAAGCCGGCAAGGTCTCGGGCGCGGGCGGCGGCGGCTTCATGATGTTCATCGTCGACCCGATCGACCGTCCGGCCGTGACGCGTGCGCTGGCCAGCCGCGAGGGTCAGGTCATGTCCTGCACGTTCACCGAAAGCGGTGCCCAATCCTGGAGAGTATCGTGAGCATTTCCGTCACCAACGAGATCGAAAAGACCGTCGCGGTTCTGAGCGCGCTTGCCAACAGTCCGCAGGTGATCGGGAACGTCGAAGCGCTCGCGCAGCAGGTCACGAAAGCGCTGCGCGCCGGCAACAAGGTCTTGCTCGCCGGCAACGGCGGCAGCGCGGCCGACGCGCAGCATATTGCCGGCGAATTCGTCAGCCGATTCAATTTCGACCGGCCGGGATTGGCGGCGTTCGCGCTGACCGTCGATACTTCCGTGATGACGGCGATCGGCAACGACTACGGCTACGAGAAGCTGTTTGCGCGGCAGATCGAAGCGGTGGCCCGCCCCGGCGACATCTTCTGGGCGTACTCGACCTCCGGCCGCTCGCCGAACATTCTGCATGCGCTCGATGTCGCGAAGGAGCGCGGCATGTTCCGCGTCGGCTTCACGGGCAGCCATCCCGAGGGCGCGGCCATGATGCGCGCCCGCACCGAGCTGTGCATCGAGATTCCGTCGACGTCCACGCCGAAGATCCAGGAAGGCCATCTGGTGTGCGGCCATATCGTGTGCGGCATCGTCGAAGAGAACATCTTCGCGTCATGAGCACGATGCTGCCGTGCATGATCCTGGCGGGCGGCTTGGGTACGCGATTGCGGCCGGTGCTCGGCGAAGGCCTGCCTAAAGCGATGGCCAGCGTGGACGGCCAGCCGTTTCTCGCGTGGCTGCTGCGCTGGCTCGAGCAGCAGCGGGTGACCGACGTCGTGCTGTCGCTCGGTTATGGATGCGGCGAGATCACCGGCTGGCTCGCGCGGCAGTCGCTGGGATTGTCCGTGACGGTCATCGAAGAGGACAAGCCGCTCGGCACGGGCGGCGCGATCATGCATGCGCTGCGCCGCTGCGGCGCACCCCGGATGATCGTGCTGAACGGCGACACGATCACGGACCTGGACCTGTCCGGCTTCGCGGAATTTTTCAACGCGGCGGGTGCCGATCTCGCCATTGCCGCGACCCGCGTGTCCGATGCGTCGCGATATGGCGCGCTCGAATTCGACGCCGGCTCGAAGCGCCTGATCGCATTCGAAGAAAAGCGGCCTGTGCAGGCGCCGGGGTTCATCAATGCCGGCGTGTACGCGGTCGATGCCGCGCGCCTGCTCGGTTTCGAGCTGCCCGAACGGTTTTCATTCGAAGACGATTTCCTGCGCCGCCAGATCGACGCGCTCGACATCCGGGTCTTTCCCGAGATCACCGAGTTCATCGATATCGGCATTCCGTCGGACTATGCGCGAGCCCAGCGCGTGGTGCCGCTGATGTGCGAACAATCCGCCCATGACTCGTAAAGCGCTGTTTCTCGATCGGGACGGCGTCGTCAATATCGACGTCGGCTATCTGCACAAGGCGGACGAATGCGTGTTCCTCGCAGACATCTTCGAACTCGTGAGGATGGCGAATCACGCGGGCTATGTCGTGGTGCTCGTGACGAATCAGGCGGGCATCGGGCGCGGCTATTACTCAGTCGATCAGTTTCAGGCGTTCACCGACTGGATGCTCGGCGAATTCCAGAGCAGAGGAGCGCGCATCGACCGGGTCTATTACTGCCCGCACCATCCGGAGTTCGGCATCGGCGAGTACCGGCAGGCCTGCGCGTGCCGCAAGCCGCAACCCGGCATGTTCGACCAGGCGCGCGCGGACTTCGATCTGGACATGGCCGGATCGCTGATGATCGGCGATAAACCGTCGGATTTGCAGGCCGCGTCGCGCGCCGGCGTCGCGCATCGTTTCCTGCTGGCGCCGGCGGGCGAGTACGAGCACGAACTGACCGCCTCGCTTTGCTCACGCATCGACAGCTTGTCCGAACTGTTCGACCGGTTCGGGCAGAAGCGCTCAAGCGAGCCGCGGCGTCGGCCGGACGTCATTGCGGACGTCACTCCGCCCGCCCGGGCGTGATCGGCGCGGAGACGACATTCTTGAAGAAAGGCTTGCCGACCGCTTTCAGATAGAGCGTGCCGGAAGTGCCCGCGGGCAGCGCGATCGTGGACGTTGCCGCTGCGTACCGGCTGATCAGACGAAAGTCGCCGTCCGCCAGCGCCTGATAAAGCTCGAGATGATCGACGGTCGCGGCATGGGTCAGTTCGACGGCGAGCGTAGTGCCGGAAAGATGTGTCTGCAGCGTGACGCAGTTGTCGATCCCAGGCTCCAGCGCCGTGCCTTCCTCGTAGTCGTTCCAGGTGATCAGCTGAAGAAACGGCAACTGGTTCGTCGCGCTGTACTCCTCGTTGACGAGAGCGAAGGTTTCGAGCCAGGTATCGCCACAGGCTTGCGGCATGTAATGCTTTTCGTTGGGCTTCGCCCATGCGGCCAGCAGATCGTCGAAGCCCTTGAAAACGCCGCCGGTTGCGATCTTCGCGGGCTCCGTGCGCGCATATCGATAGAACTCCTTCAGTTGCGATAGATCCGCGCTGCCGGTTTTCCGCGACGCGAGGCCAGGGGCGACCCACACGAAGGCGCCCGCGCTGTCGTCCCGGTCGAAACCCTGCTTGTGGATGTGAACCCAGGCTATCTCGGGATGCGCGGCCTGAATGCGCGACCAGTCGACTTTGCCGGCCCAGTCGAGGCCGAATTCGTAGACCACCGGATGGCCGTCATACCTTAGATATTGTCGGGAGGAAAAGTAGGCGCGGGACAAATAATCAAGCTGGGAAAGGACGGTTTGAGTTACGTCGCAGCCCTTGCAATGATTGAAGTTGTAAGTCCCGGCGTCGACCATGATCGAGAACGACATGTCGGGGAATTTTTCCAGTTCCGGCATCGACTTGCGCCACGCGACGTCGATCGGTTCGGGCTGGCCGTTTGCATCGTGCTGACCGTACCAGTCGACGATCACGCCATCGACGCCGCGCGCGTGCATGTCCTTGAAGGTGCGCAACGCCTGCGCCGGATCGTCCGAGCGATAGCCGACCGCGACACCGCGCGATTCGGGGTTGAACCACCACGGCAAATAGTGCGCAAGCACCTTGGTCGTGTGCCCCGGATAAAGCAGCGTATGAATATTGACGTCGGAAACCGAGGTCGAGCCGCCGAGATTGCCGTTGCGCGTCGCCTCGAAAGTACGGCTCGCCGACGTATTAGGCGGGGCCAGATTCGGCGGCGGCTCTTCGCAATGTGCTGTGAGGGCTACCGCACTGAAACAGAGGGTTAACGCGGGCAGTATCCGTTTAACTGTTCTCATAACCGATCGCGTGGACACGAAGTCTGTATTGATGAGTTATCCGCTGACGTTGGCATTCTAGTCCAGTAGGACCTCTTACTGTCAGTTCTATCTTCCGGACGCATCGGCACGCAAGCCCTGGTGTCCCGGGCACCACCAGGCGCCAGAACAGCGTCTTCAATCTTTGGAGTTTGCATATGCGTAACGATGTCGGTCGCGAACAAAGCCCCGCTATTGTTCAGGATGTGTCGGCACTCCCGGTGTTCGATCTGCTCGAAAACGTCCTGAATTATCGCCGTCTATTTTTCAGCGTCCTGTTATCGGGTTTGCTGCTGGGATGCCTCTACGTGCTGATTGCCACGCCGATGTACTCGGCCAACGCATTTATCCAGATCGAAGACAAAAAGAGCAGTGCGCTCGGTTCGTTGTCCACGGTGACGCGCGCGCTCGATGTCAATGGCTCTCCGATTCTCGGCGAGATCGACGTCGCGCGTTCGCGCACGGTCGTCGCCGAGGCGGTCGATGCGGCGGCCGCGCAGACGAGCGTCACGGTCAAGAACACCTTCCCGGTATTGGGCCGCTGGCTTGCCACGGTTCTGCCGCGGAATCCGGATGGACTCGCCGGCGCGCCGCTCGGCCTCACGCACTGGGCATGGGGCGGCGAGAACCTGACGGTCGGCTCGTTCGATGTGCCCGCGGCCCAGATGGGCAAGCGGCACGTGCTGGTGTACGAGGCCGACGGCAAATGGACGCTGCAGGATCGTAACGGCAACGAAGTGCTGAGCGGGAAGGTTGGCGAACTCGCCGTCTCGGGCGACTACCGGCTGCTGCTGAAAGCCGTGGTGGCGCGCCCGGGCACCGAGTTTGTCATCGTCAGGCACGCGACGCAGGCGACCGTCGACCAGATTATCAAGAAGCTCAACGTGGCCGAAACCAAGCGGGACTCGGGCGTCTTCGAACTGGAATACAACGAAAGCAATCCGTTCTATGCCGCACGCCTCGTCAATGCGATTGCCGACGCGTATCTGACGAACAACGTCACGCGCCGCGCGCAGGAGTCGGAACGCAGTCTCAGCTTCCTGAATTCGCAGATCCCGACTGTGCGCGCGCGGCTGCAAAAAGCGGAAGAAGCGCTCAACACGTTTCGTCTGCGTGAAGGCAGCATCGATGTGAACGGCGAAATCAAGGTTTTGCTCGACCAGTCCGCCGCGATCGAGAAAGCCCGGCTGGAAACCAACCTGACTTACCAGGACATGCGCTCCAAGTTTCAGCTCGGTCAGCCGCCGCTGGATGCCGTGCTGGGAAAACTCAAGCAGCTCGACGTCGCATCGCATCAGCTGTCTGAGCGCATCGCGCAACTGCCCGGCTTGCAGCAGGAATACCTGCGGCTCTCGCGCGATGTCGATGTCGAGAACCAGCTGTATGTGGGCCTGATGAACAACGCACAGCAGTTGCAGATCGCGACTGCGAGCAATGGCGGCAACGCGTCGATCGTGGATTACGCGGAAGTGGCGGAAAAGCCGAGCCGTCCGAATGCGATGCTCGCCATCGTGCTGGGTGGCGTGGCGGGTGCGCTGTTCGGCTTTATCGCCACGCAGCTCAAGGCACTCGGTGCGGGCCGGATTCGCGACCCGAAGCGGCTGGAGGCGGTCGTCGGTATCGATACGCTCGGCATCCTGCCGATCTCGCCGGCCCAGCAAATTGCGGCGGGCAAGCCGGAACATACCTTCCTGATCAGCGCGGAGGAAACGGAAACGCCGATCATCGAAGCGATGGAAAGCCTTGCGCTAGCCGTGCAATGCTCGCTGGCCGAGAAGGGCGACGGCAAGGTCGTGCTGATTACCTCGGCGGTGCCCAACCAGGGCAAGTCGTTGATCTCGGCCAACCTCGCGTATCTGCTGGCCGAAAAGGGACTCAAGACCCTGCTGCTGGATGCCGATATGCGCAAGTCCAAGGTTCATCGCTATCTTTCCGGCGATACCAGCGACGGCTTGTCCGGCGTTCTCGAGGGCGCGTTCGAGCCGGCCGATGTGATCTCTCGCCCGACCGACAATTTCCACGCGCTGCCGGCCGGCAAGAAAACGAGCAAGGCGGCCAAGCTGCTGAGCGCCGACAACTTCGGACCGGTGATCGCGTCGCTGCGGGAAGAATACGACGTCGTGATCGTCGATTCGCCGCCGGTGCTGCCGGTACTCGATGCGGCCGCGCTGTCGAGATTCGCGGACATGACGCTGTTCGTCGCGCGCCACGGAGAAGTGAGTTACGCCGAGGTCGCCGAATCGATGTCGCGGCTCGGGAAGGTCGGCACGACGGTCGATGGCCTCGTATTCAATGGCTTCGTCCCCTCGCCGCTGCGTTACGGGTATTACTCGAATGCTTACCGGTACATGTCTGAGCAGAGCTGAATAGTTTCCACTGGCCGTGCCTGATCGCGAGGACCGCGCGTTCAGGCTGCGGACGGCCAGCACACATCTGCGGAATCAAACAACGGACAGGCCATGCAAATGCAACAGGCTAGCGAGCCGACCATTTCCCTGACCCACCTGATCGTTCCGGTCGTGGCCCTCGTCGCCTTGCTGTTCAATACGGCGCTGCCATCGCTCGGCTACGCACAGGCGAGCGCGACATGGACCTTCGTGCTGGCAGCGATCGCGGTTATTTATCTGGTGGCGACGCGACCGCTGTTTTCGGTGTCGATGCTCTATTTCATGATGATCGGCATGACCGCGTTCGTCGCCGGCATCGGCATCGAGGCGGGCGGTCTGATGATCGAAACGGCGGTCCGGGGCGAACCGAACGGCGCGTTTAGCCGGCTCCTGCTGTTCTATGTCGTATTCGTCAGCTGTGCGCTCTACGGCTTCGATCGTTTCCTGAACATTCGCGCGCCGAGCGTGCCGGTCGCACTGATTACCGCCGACTCGCGCAGCGTGATGCTCGGATTTTCATTGGCACTCGCGATCATCGGCGCCGGTGTGGCGGCGGGTCTGACGCAAGGTTTCGCGCTGATCAACGGCGTGAACCGGTACACGATCCGGAACGACAGTACCGGGACCGATAGCGTGCTGTTCAACACGTTCCTCAACAACCAGACCTTTCTCGCCCTGATTCTCGGCGCGCTTGCCACCAGCAGGAACCCGCTCGTCAGATGGTTTTCGGTCGCACTGATCGTCCTGACGACAGGTCTCTACATTCTTCACGGCGAGCAGTTCATGTCCGTGCTGCACTTCGGTCTCTCGGTGCTCGCTCCGGTGATCGCGGTGCTGCTGATGAGAGGCAAGCCGGTGCTGCGATATATGGCGATCGGGGGCGGTGTCGCGTTGATCATCGGAATTGCCTCGGTATTTTCCGCCTATCAGGGGCAGGGGCTCGACGTCAAAAACACGATAACGGACCGCTCGCTATTGCAAGGGCAGGTCTGGTACGTGGTCGACTACGACGCGCATCTGTTCAGCGCGCCCGCGTTGGGCGGCGCACCGGCTTTCCGGCGCTTCGCCGAATCGCTGCTGTCGCTGACCCAGCCGGGTTTCGACGACGCCATTGGCGTGAGCGGCCTGCGCGACGTCATGGTCGCCTACGGCGAGCCGCATCTGATTTCGACCTATATCAAAGACGACGTCACCTTCACGATGGGACAGATGGCGGTCCCCGTGTTCTGGTTCGGCCTCGTCGGCGGCGCGTTGTTCGTTGCCTTCACGGGCGTGATATACGGGGCGCTTTGCGCATTGCAGATCGTGTTCGCGCTGCGTGGCGGCGTCATCATGCTCTGGCTGATCGTCAAGCTGCTGAGCTATGCGAACTCCGGAATCCAGCAAGGCGACTATTGGTCTTTCTTCAGCGTCCGCACGTTGCTGTACGTGGCGATGACGTTCCTCTGGTGGAGGCTGGTTGATTCGCGGGCCGCGCCGATCAAACTGAAACGGCTGGTGGCACAGTGAAATCTTTTCGAACCCTGCTGTTTTCCTCGCTGTCCGGCGTCGTATGCGAAAAGGCGATCGGCGCGCTCGCGGCGGTCGCGAGCAACCACCTGTTCGCCACGCTGTACGGTGCGCGGTTTTTCGGCGAATTGCAGTTTGCCTTATCGCTCGCCTATGTCGTCAGTAGTGCTGCATTGATCTTCAGCGCCCAGGCCGTGTCGCCGATCTTCGGCCGACATCCGCGGCTGCGGCACCTCGTGTTCTATCGCGCGTTCCGTTTGCGTCTGGGCTCCACGCTCAGCGTGACGCTGCTGTTTCTGGTTGTCGTCGCCTTGCTGACGCAGTCCTCGAACAACGCGCTGATGCTGGTCGCCGGACTCGTGATGCTATGCGAGCCCATCGCGCTCGGCTCGCTGATGGCCTACGCGGAAACCAAGCCGTGGGTCATCACGCGGGCGAAAGCCTACGCGAGCGGCGTGCGGGTGCTGTGGCTGCTGGGCGCCGCTCACGCGTCGGTCGGCGCGGTCATCGCCTCGTTCGCCTGGCCGCTCGAAGCCTACGTGGCGGCGGCCGCGCCGTTCACCCGTTACCGGACGCTCGCGTTCAACCGGCCGCCGTCCCTGCACGGCTCGGAAACGGTCAAGCGAACGCTGATCGTTCGAGGACTCCGGATGTGGCCCGCGATTGCCGCGAGTGTGCTGGTGCTGCGCATGGACCGGCTGTTGCTCGGCACGCTGATGTCGAAGACGGACCTCGGTATCTATGCGGCCGCGGCGTCGCTCGTCGAGCAGTGGAATTCCGTGGGCACGACGCTCGCGCTGGCGCTTGCCCCGGCCATGGTGTTCGTCGCGCGCGGCGAAGACCAGCTGCGCAGCAAGGCGATCAAGCTCAGCGCGTATCTGGCGGTAATCGCCGCGGTGGCGCTCGTCGGAAGCCTGTTCGTCGGGCGCGCGGTGTTCCTCGTGATCTATGGCCCCGCGTTCGAAGCCGGCATTCCCGTGATGATCTTCGGCACGGCCTGCTCGATCGCGACGTTCGTGGACGCGGGGCTGACGACCTGGCTTATCGCCGCGCGCCGTTACCGGCTGATGACGATCAAGCTGCTCGTGACCATCGCCGCGATCGGCGTGGCGCCATTCGTCATGCCGACGGCGCTCATGATGTATGCGCCGGCGGTAGGGACGGCCTTGTCGATCGTCCTGTTCTGGGCTGCCGTCTTCGGACAGGGGCAACGTTTAAAGGTGGCGCAATGAAACTCTGCCTCTGCAATAACCGCTTTCCGCCGCATGTCGTCGGCGGCACCGAAGTGGTCGTCTACGATCTCGCGGTTCAGCTTCGCGACCGAGGGCATGACGTGTCGATCTTTACCCTGTCGGATTCGCGCTCGGCAGAAACCGTGGTTGTCGATGGTCTGCACGTGCACAGCATGCCGAATACGAACATCTACAACCAGTTTTCGCACGCTGAGCGCAGCGGGCTGAAAAAGGCCTTGTTCGGCGCATTGGATACGTTCAACCCGCTCGTATTCTTCTACGCGCTGCGCCATTTGCGGCGCCTCGGTATCGACGTGCTGTGCACGAACAACCTCAAGGGCATGGGGCCGGCCATCTGGCTCGCTGCTTGGTGTTTGCGGATTCCCGTCGTGCATGTGCTGCATGACTATTGGCTGATCTGTCCGACCTCGACGATGTTCCGCAACGGCCGCGCATGCGAACAGGCCTGCAAGGGGTGCCGGAGCGTTTCGGCGCCCAAGGCGTGGTTCTCGCGGCTGGTCGGGCATGTGGTGGGCGTCAGCGAATTCGTGCTGGAACGTCATCGACGGCAAAACTTCTTTGGTGCCGCGCAGCCCTGCGTCATTCATAACGCGCGGCAGCCGTTCAGTGCTGTTCCCGCAACACCCGTCGAACCGCGCAAGCCTTTTCGAATCGGCTTCATTGGACGCACCGACGCGACGAAAGGTATTCGCGAGTTCTTTGCGGGTGCGGCTGCGGCGAGAACAGGCAACCTCGAGTTGCATATTGCCGGCCGGGACAACGAACGGATTCTGGATCAACTGATCGCGGAGTACCCTGATTTGCGGGTCGTGCGTTATGGCTTTATGCCGGCTAAAGATTTTTATCCGCTTGTCGATCTGGTGGTCGTGACGTCGATGTGGAACGAACCGTTCGGCATGGTCGCGTTCGAGCCGTGGGAATTCTTCAAGCCATCCATTGCGTTTACGTCCGGCGGATTGCCCGAAGTATTCAGTGCTTTTCCCGAATTGACGGTCCCGCGAGGCGACGTCGCGGCTCTCGGTGCGCTGATTCGCCGCTTTATCGACGATCCGGCTTTCTATCGCGACATGGCTCGCCGTTGCCACGAACGGCGCAGTCACTTCTTGCCGCCGCGACAACTGCAGCAATTCGAAGCGGTCCTGCGAGCTGCCGCGAGACGGGATCGGCGCGCAGCGAGTGTGAGCGTAATCGAAGCCGACCGGGACGCTCGCAGCTAATCCGGTGTGCGGACGGGATGGACGCGCCAGCCGCCCCGGACGCATACGTATTGCAAATTCGGCGACGCAGCGGATTTGCGAAGCATGGAAGTTGGCGGAAGTTTAACGGCCAGCCTGGTGTTCTGATTAATTAGTATGGCGAATAGTATAAAGAGAAAGGTGGATTTCTGTGAATATCGGTAAAGAGATTCCATTGATATCGCGGCACTTCGGATCTGAACTTGCTTCCGTAGCCCAGCGGAACGATTCAGGAACTATTTCCGCTCGGGAGGCATCATGAGAAAACGCGTACTGATGGTAATGACCCGGGAGATTCCCCGGGCCGCGTCCAATGGACGCGAGCGCACGTTGTGTTTTATTCGCAAAGCGATCGGCATGGATGCGGATGTGCGCGAACTCAAGATTCACTCCGTATTCGAAACGGGTACGCTTGCCTCGAAGCTGCGCGCCGGACTCAGGGTCGCCGAAGGTCTGGTGACGGGCCGGCCTTGCGCACTGCAAGTCGCCATGTTCGCCAGTGCCGACGGAAAGAAGCGGCTGGTCGAGGCGATCGAAGACTATCAGCCCGACGTTATCTATTTCGACGGCATCCGGATGATCGACTATGCGGCGTTCGTGCGCCGGCGCTATCCGTCGAGCCATATCATCAGCGACCTGGACGATCTGATGTCGCGGCGCGCCCATATCCTGAGAACCGGCAATTTCGCGTTGTCCGTCGGCTACCTTGCCAAGTCGATTCCCCCTGCCATCGTTTCGCTGATCAATTCGCGATTCGCCCGCAATCTGCTGCTCAGATACGAGGAGTCTGCACTGAAAGGCCATGAGCGGCGGGCGACGACGGTGTCGAATGCCGTCACGCTGGTGTCGACGACGGATGCCGACGCGTTGACCCGCATCCTTCCCGGTGCGTTGAAAAGGCGGGTGTATGTGATCGCGCCGCCGGTCGACTCGGTCAAGCCGGTGGTGCGGCCCGCCGATCCGGTTCGGTTCGTATTCGTTGGTGCGGACAGCCAGTTGCAGAACCGGCTTGCAATCGAATATCTGGTGGCATC
Organism: Paraburkholderia sp. Cy-641; assembly: GCF_011752945.1. NCBI lineage: Bacteria > Pseudomonadati > Pseudomonadota > Betaproteobacteria > Burkholderiales > Burkholderiaceae > Paraburkholderia > Paraburkholderia sp. Cy-641. The sequence goes on along the minus strand of NZ_VWWM01000005.1, from coordinate 59,762 downwards.
CTGGAAGAAGCTCGAATTGAGCTTGCCACTCGTTATATACGGGCGCATGTCCCGTCAATACGAAGCGGTGCCGAACGTCGTGTTCGCCGGCTTTGCCAGGACGCTCGACGAAGTCTATACGCCTAACTCGATTGCCCTATGTCCGACATTTTTGCGCGGCGGCATCAAGTCGAAGGTACTCGAGGCTGTCTCGTTCGGTTGCGTTCCGGTTGGCAACGACGCTGCTTACGAGGGGCTGAATTTCGAAGATGCCGCGCTGGCGATGGATGAGGCGCGACTGCATCGTTTCCTCGGCGATCCTTCTGGCGATCTGGATGAAGTCATGGAGGCCGCGACGCGGTTTGCGGCTTTCTGCGAGCGCAATTTCAGCATGCCGGTGTTTGCACGGCGTTGGGGCGATCTGCTGCGGCCGGTGTACGTTCCGGAGACCGAGACAAGTGGTGTTGTCGGCGAAGGGAAAATGTCCACCATCGCGCAGCGTAGTAGTCCGGCAAAGCTGCCGTGAGCGTGGCGCGGTGACTCACGCCTTGCCGTGAGTCACCGCGAGGCGTGTACGGCGCCAGATGGATTCGTTCCAGAAGGATTGCGTTGCCTGAGCAGGAGAGGGGCGCGCAATAGAAGTCCCTGGAAGTTCCGGCGCGCCCCGCTTGACGTGCTATATGCGCTTCCGCTTGTGCATCAACGTCCACCAGCGGCGCTTGAATCCATAATAAAGACGATACGGATCGATATTGTTCCGTCGCATCACGCGCCGATACAGAGCGGTAATTTTCCCCTTGCCCCGCAGCCAATTGACTTCGATCTCGTCTCGCGTCGTGGTCTGATTGAGCCAGTTGAACTCGCGGTATTCCGTCGAAACGGTAGCGGGAACATCGAAGACGACGACATAGGCAAAGCGCGCCGTTGCGGTGACATTCGGCCCGGCACCATGCAACGTGCGGCCCAGATGAACCGTACATCCGCCAACCGGCACAGGACAGAAGATTGCGTCGTCGGGATCGAATCCTTCATAGCATTCAATTCCGTGCGAACGTTCCTTGCCCGGGAGTTTTCTATGAGGCTGAACGCTCCACCGATGCGAACCCGGAATAAAACGAAGACAGCCGTTTTCGATAGTCGCCGGTTGCAGAGGTAGCCAGAAGCTCACTTCCTGGTAGTTGAACCGCGGGTCGTGAAATGCTTCGTCCTGATGCCAGGGGGTTTCAGGGCCGGCCACCGGCGGCTTGTAGAAGAGGTGATCTCCCGCGAAGCGCGCCTTGGGACCGAGAACCTGCCTCGCGAGGACTTCGAGCCGCTTGTGATAATTGGTTCGGCGCAGCCGCGGATTGAAGTTGCTCGGCATACTGAGCTGCGTCAATGCCGTCGAGGCGAGAGGATTGTCGCCAATGAAGTCGAACAAAGCCCCCTCCTGGGCACCCGCGCCGGCGAATATCAGTCGCTCACAGATGCCTTTCAGTTCGGCTATTTCTTCCAGCGAGGCAATGTTCTCAAACGAACCGAAGCCACGCTCTCGAAGCGTGGCAATCTGATCGGCGAGTAAACTGTTCTGCGTGAGACGATCGGGGAGCACAAAGTTTGTTTGCATGTCTTCTCCAATGCGTTCCGACCTTGATGGAATAATCTTAAAAGTTGTTAATTGTTAAATATGTTCGATACCGCCTATATCGGCACTTTCATGTTGTTGTCATATAGGGCTGTCATCGAATGTCTATTTCCCGATATAGGTACTCTTACTATTTCTCGGCAGGCTCTCTCGCATTTTGCGAGTTTTTCTATTGAGACCTATAGGTATTAGACGATTGAGCGATGAATGGATTGAATAGCACGGTGTCGTGTTGCGATCGACAAAGAGTTATCCGTGAATAATTTGTGACGACTCATGCAGTCATGCAAAGTGAGCGATAAGTCGATATGGAGTCGGCACGCGCGTGCCGACCGATCTCGACGGTTGCGCTGGTTACGCATTGCATCAATGCAATGGTGATGCAGGAGAGAGAAATAGCTGTGTCACGGCCCGATGCATGGCGAACACGAACAGGGCGGCCGCTACGAACGTGCTACGTGGTGCTGCATGGCAAGCGACCGCGCCGAGTGTCGTAACCATCGGAGGCGCTGCAAATGCAGGGCGCTTCAAGCGAGGGAGTATCGGCGTTAAAGGTCCGGCACCGTGATTTGGAAAAGCGCAACGACCTGCCGTACGCCTAGCCGCGAAACGCCCGAAGCAGAATGCGATGCAACCCGGCGCACACGACGTGTGTCGAGTATTGCTGTGCATTGGTTGTACCGCGCTCCCGCAGTTCGTCCATCCGGGAAGGGGAGTCGATCAGGCTGCCGATTGCCGCCGCCCATTCGTTCGGATTCGTCGGGTTTGCAACGGCAAGGAACGAGTCCTTCATGGAGCCGCGAAAGACCGGGATGTCCGATGCGATCACGGGCGTTCCCGCCATCTGTGCTTCGATCACGGTGCGGCCGAAGCCTTCGTGCAATGTCGCCGAAACATAGATGTCCGCGGCTTGATAAAAGTACCCGAGATCTTCCTCGCTGACGGAGTCGGCGAAGTGAGCATGGAGCCCGGACGTTTCGGCGAGCGTTTTGCATTCCATGCGATTAGCGGCATTGAACGCTTTGCCTGCCCGAACGATCATCAGGTCCTTGCGCGCCAGTTTGGCCAGCGCCTGAAACAAGGTGAGGTTGTTCTTGCGCGTTTCATCGGAGCCGACATTGAGCAGCACCAGCGCGTCGCCCATGTCCAGACCAAGGCGTTGCTTCAGAATCGCCCGCGCCTGAGCGCGAGTCTCACTTCGTGTCGCCGCGGCGAGCGGCGAATATTTGTCTTCGAACGGGCAGGGCACGATCTGCACGAGCTCGGGCTTCACCGGGGCAGCGTGTATCAGATCCTTGGCCGCCGAGTCGGCTTCGACGAGCACGAGATCCGCTTTCGGCGCCAGCGGAAGAAGTGTCTTGACATAAAGTGACTTGAGCTTTTCCACGATGCCGCGAGCATGGCCTGGAATCTGGACGTGATGGAACATCAGACAGACCCGACCACCGGCGAGATGGATGATCGGGATCATGAAACTGAGGTCTTCCTGATAAAGGATGATCATGTCGCATGAACGTGCCACGCGAATTGCGTGCAGCGGGTACAGCACCAATTGCGTCCAGTAACGCTTGAGCGAGCGAGGCTGTGCATCGATATCGACTGTTTCGACGCGGAAGTTCGTGTACTTCCTCAAACCCGCAGCCAATGCAAGACTATGCTGACCTACTCCGGTCAGGCTGCTTGGCCGCGGCCCCATGAACCACACGATCCGTGCACCGTCGGCCGCATTCGGTACGGCGCTTTCTTGCGAGACCGGTTTATGCAGTTCTGCTGCATCGCGTCCGGACAGCATGGAAAATAATTTCATGGATAGTTCTGGCGAAAACAAGGTTGACGGGCCGCTGAGCGAATATCGGCGTATAGCTGCCTGAATCTTCGTTCGGCCGGCGTTTATCTGGAGGTGTTCGAGCGGCGTCCTGAATGGAGAAACGCGAGCCGGTCCGTTGAACGGGATGCTGTCGAACTTCTCGTATTTTCCTGAAACACGAGGCCGTCCGTTCGAGGCCATTCGGTCCGCTTGCGACGGCACTCGACGGATTCCTCGCATGCAGGCTTCGTGTTGCTCGATGGAGCCATCATGTGAACCCTCAGACAGATACTGAGCGCCGTTGCCGTCATTCTCAGTGCGCTAGACCACAATGATTTGCGCGAAGCATGAATCCGGAACGTGTTGCTGGCGGGGGGGCTCGAGGCCGATTGAGGCCGAAACAGGGATACGCCGTTGGGTTCGTGGAGCCGTTGCGGTTTCAGATTTGCCGCAACGCGAGACGCGACCTGTTGGCGCGACGTCGGGCGAATTGAACAGGAATGTAATGACGCAGAGGAGCGGAGGAGAGTCGCGTTATCCGGTTAAACAATGCGTCGTCGAATGCGAATGTGCCACGGACCCTTGCCATCTGTTTGGCAACAAGGGCGGCGTGGCACATTCATCGATCAACAACAGAGGCAACTCCCCGCTTTACGACGACATGACGGGATCGGTTCCGTCACAGGCTGCTGGCGGATGACGTATCCGGAATCACCTCGTTCTCGTCCAGCACAATGTCCGTGTCGCGTTCGAACGGCACGGTCGATAGCGCTTCGAGGACGCCATTCATGACCCGTCCGCCGAAGTCATGGTGAAACGCCCACACGCCGTAAATGCGTCCACGGAACGCGGCTTCGAATCCGGTCTCGCGGCGGATCTGTTCGTCGGGACGGAACCCCGAGCCGAGTCCGAACGAGAACAGCCCTTGCACCAGATTGCCGTTGACATCGAAGGGGCATCCATACCTGTCGGAGACCACTCCGCCCTGGCCGAGTTGCAGCGAAATCGGCAGGTCCCAACGATCGACGAGTATCGACATGTTGGGCCCGTATCCGGCGCCGTGAACGACCGCGATCGACTCTTCCAGACACTCGCGCGCGCGCGACCGGGCCGCGTCGCTCGAATCCGCCTCGATCAGCTCGATGCGTGGTTTTGCGCCGGGTATATAGCCGCTTGCCATGATCGAGCGCGCAATATCGAAAGCCCGATAACGCAGACCGCCGGCCCGGTTGACCCGCTTGGTGACGGGGCAGACGTCGTTCTCTTCGTCGACCTCGTAGCTATTGGCGTGCGCTTCGTCGACCGTTTCGAAGAACAGGCGAACCTGAGATCGGTGAATCACGGCAATTTCATCGAGGCCTTCGCTGCCCAGTTCCATGGCGAGACGATCGACAACGGTGAAAGCACTATGCGATCCGCCGATAACCGTAATCCGTTTCGGGCGGCGCGTTTCTCGTTGCGAGAGGTCGCGCGCGAACTCGTCGATCAATTGCGGAGTCGTCAGGCTGAGCAGATCATCGGACACATAGCTGCGCAGATTCTCGTCCGGCGGCGGCAACCGCAACCCGCGACACAGCTCGTCGATTTCGCTCACGTGCTGCTGTCCGCCGAGATTCATCACAACGGTGTCGCTCGATACCGTGCAGACCTCGGTCGGATCGCTGACATCGTGATAATCGATTTCGAAACCACCGCTGTCGAGGTATCGGATCTTGTCGATCTCGCGGCCACGCAATACCGTCACGTCGTAGCGCGCGGTCAGGTAAGCGAGCAGCTGCTCGGTTGCCAGCGCGAGCAACGCACCCGCGTCGGTAAGGCTCGGCGGCCCATCGGCCACCTCGACCATCCGTTTGTGCAGCGGCGAGTTTTCCCTAAGGTCGGCAAACACCTCTTCGAAGTTGGCGTGTTCGAGGCAGGCGAGAAACGTGTTTCCCACGGTATTCCCGGTGACATTCACGTACTCGCCCAGCCTGCCAGCACCGAGTTCGGTGCGTTTGTCGATAATCAACAGACCATTTCTCGCGATCTCCGGCAGATTGCCCGTTTTGAAAGCATGGAACAAAAATCCCATCCCCGACGGACCAGCTCCGCAAATGGCGCAAGAGAATTTTGTCCGTGCAATCCGCCCGACGGATGGCACGTGTAATGTGTGATTCACGTTTGTTTTCTCCTTAGCGCGGGCATTACGACGCTAATGTCGTATGAAAGGAGATTTCCGCTCTGTTCGCTGCCGCACCGAACTGCGATGTAGGCGACCGAGATGTATTCAACCAGCTAGATCACCGCGGCTGGTTTGACAATCTCGCCCGGTGGATCGGGTGCTGCGGAGGGGATGCGGCCGAATCGGACAAAGAAGAGCGGATTTGGCGATTTTTTTCTGTGAGTACTGACTGAGGCAATTGCCTGCGGCGCGCGTGATCGGGTTCGATCTGCTATGGGCGGGGACGAGGCGCGATCAAACAGGTGGCGAGGAACACGTGCTGAGTGTGTTGGCGAGTTGAATGGCCGCGCCGTGAGTCAGGGATCGCTATGAAGTGATGAGCGCGCGCATTGGCTGGGGTACGAATGCTTTGCCGCTCATTGAATGATCGAAGAGGAGAACAAGGAAGTACGCCGTATCGCACAGCGTACTTCCTGCTCTGAACGCGAGGCGCCACGTGACATCATTCGATGTCATGCGACGCGGACGCGACCGCTTAATTGACCGTGATGGCCGAAGAAAGCGTGTTCTTGATAAACGGCTTGCCCACTGCCTTGACGTAGTATGTGCCCGCGGCGGTTACCGGGATCGTGGTCGTGTTGGCCGGGTAGCTCACCTGGCTCCACGCGGAATTGTTGAAGCTCCACAACTCCAGATGGTCGAGGGTACTCGTATTCGACGGGGAAACCGTAATCGTGCGGCCGCTCGCCGACGTATTCAGCGTCAGACAGTTATCGACACCCGTTTCCAGCGGCGTGCCTTCGTAGTAGTCATCCCATGTCACCAGTTGCAGGAAAGGAAGCTGCTTCGCCGAGTTGTAGTACTGGTTGATCTTGGTGAAGCTGTTGAGCCACGTCTGACCGCACTGCTGATCGACGTACTGCTGACCATCCCACGACGCATATTGCGAGTTGAAGCCCTTGTAGGCGCCTCCCATCGTGATTTCCGTCGGGTGCAGATTGGCGCGGGTGTAGAAGTCGTCCATGCTCGACAGATCGGGCGGCACCACGTCTTGAGAGGTCGGGTTGACCCAGAGGAACGAGCCGCCGCTCTTGGGGATGTTGAATCCATCCGGCGACGTCGCGTTGTCCAGGTGCACGAACTGGACATTCGGATACGCGTTCTGAATCGCTGTCCAGTCGATACCGCTTGCTGCCGTCAGGCCGAAATCGCCGACAACGGGCTTGCCGTTATAGGTCAGATACGACGGGTCTTTGAGGTACTGCGCATTGATGTAGTTCATCGCCGCCAGCACCTTGGCCTGGTTGGTGCCGCTCGCGTTGTTCAGCAGGTTCGCGTCGAGCATGATTGCAAACGTCAGCTTGTCGCCCGACAGCGTCGTGTAATTGTGAATGAGCGGCTGCGAAACGAGCCAGTCCTTGTCGCTGATATCGGTCTGACCTTGCCAGTCCACCATCACGCCGTCGACACCGCGACTGACGATATCGGCGAAGAATGAGTTGATATAAGTCGGATTGGCGTTCGAGTAGTTGACGTTGATACCCGTGTCCATGCCGCCGTCGAACCACGGCAGATAGTGCACCAGCACCTTCGTGGTGTTACCCGGGTAGAGCAGCGAGTGAACGTTGATCTTCGAGACGTCGGTCGCGCCCGACAGCGTGCCGTTCGACAGACCTGCAAAGGACACGCTTGCCGAGGTGTCGGCCGGCATCAGTGTCGATTGCACGGCTGCCGATGCGGTCGATGCGGCCGAACTGGTCGAGCCGGTCGAAGCCGCTGGAGTTGCCGGAGTTGCGGGTGACGATGCACTCGATGTCGACGGTTGGGTGCTTTGCGAGTGCGAATAATGTCCGTGTGCTTGCGCCGAACACGCGACAAAAGAAGTCGTACAAGCCGCGAGCATGGCGCGGGAAAGAACGTTTTTTAATTTCGATGACACTAGCAGGATCCTCTCGAATTTTATTTGAAGACTCAAAGCCCCTGTACCTCGGACTTCACGAAAAAAAGGGCTGCCTGCGCCGAAGGCGCCTCGGCTGTGCCCCAGGCGTCGACAAAAGATGACGAGGCCATGACGCCGATCGCAGCGGCAGTGCCCTGCGATCAGGCTGGAGAAAGCGGATTCGTTCTTACCAGGTCACTTCATAGGAGTGACATATTGATAAGCATGACTGATTAACTCAGGCTGTTCGATATCGAGTATTGCGATTCCTCCTCTTATCGGTTGGTCACCTCGCGGCAACATCATCTCGACGCGACTCGCCATCCACACGCCATCCGACGGTGGGTGAATCAGGACTGGAGAAGGGAACGAACTTTCGTCCAGAAAGACAACTAGAGCGAAGTCTGTGTCGATTGAAGTGTTTTCGAGAAAGTGGCGCTATAACATAAAATGACCAGAATAGTTAATTTGCAATGCGAATTAAAATGTATAAAAATGTAACTGCCTTACATCTCACGCACGACCGCTTTCGTGGCACGCACACTGGCAAATTCGCTCGATCGTGGCGGACTCATACCCACGCTCTGATCGGGAAAAATAAGGACCGTTACGTACTGACAGGGTCATAACATCAGAACAGAGCCGCTCGATATGAATGGCACGGCCCTTCCTGATCGAGGATGTATGCGTCGATTCCGTTGATTGCAGCGGTGCGAGCGTCTTGATCGCGATAGCCACTTGCAGTCCACCACCCGCGAAGCGAAATCTTTCGAATTCGCCGGGCGCGAAGTATTGCTGCTGGCAGATGCAAATGGAGCGAGAGAGAATTGCGCGATAGGGTTTTCCCGCGCAACTCAAGTGCACGAATTATCCCCCAAAAAACGTTTCAGTTTTGTAACGCAGGCAAAGTTCAGGCAAAAAAAGCGATAGCTCCCCGCTCCCGTTTTCGAGGAGTTGGTTTTTCCTTGAATTTCGCATCATATGCAACAACTCTTCTTCCGGAATCGAAAAGGAACAATGAAATACTTGGCCTCCTTACTTCATTCATACCAAAGAGAGCGCGTCGGTATTTTGAAATTCTTCATATAAATAGTATTCCGAATAAAATACCTAAGGAGGGAATCTAGGTATTTTCCGCCAATGTGGTTTTGGACTGGAAAATAGCAGCGAAATGCGAAGCGTCCCTTACTGTGGTTTACGGTATTCGTTAGTCGAATACATGCCGGGAATTATTCGCGTATCGTGAATTCAATGAAAGAAAAGTGCTGTTGAAGTGGTCTTATCCGATGGTGTTTTTTTGAATTATTTATTGAATTCGCGAGTGCATGAAACGCGAATTATCGGGGAATAAAGGGGCGCGAGAAAACCGAAAGTACTCTTGTGGGAATGTGGGGGTGCGAGAAAGCAAGCGTACTCGTCGCCATGCTTTCCATGGGGAACCGAAGGGAAGTACTCGCTTACAAAGAGGGAAGGACGTTGCCGTGCGGCTACGTCGACTGTCGTAATCGAGGTATCTGCCTCACAAAGACCAACCGCGGCGGAGCCCGTGCATCGCGACTCACCGGGTCCGCGGTCGATCTGCAGCGGCACTCAGGCCGCTTCTGCCGTTATTGAACCGGCCTCGGCCGCTTCAGGCAAACCCTCGCGGATTCATCGACTGCCAGCGCCAATGATCGGCGCACATGCGCTCGATGCCGAACTGCGCGCGCCAGCCGAGAATCCGCTCGGCCGCCGCCGGATCTGCGAAACATTGCGCAACATCGCCGGGCCGGCGCGCGACGATCTCATACGGCACCGGCTTGCCGGACGCCTTCTCGAACGCGCGCACGACGTCGAGCACGCTATAGCCCTGACCCGTGCCGAGATTGACGACAAAGCTCGCATCGCGTTTGACGAGCGCATCGAGCGCGGCGAGATGCCCGCGCGCCAGATCGACCACGTGGATGTAATCGCGCACACCGGTGCCGTCGGGCGTTTCATAATCGCCGCCGAACACGCGCAGTTTCTCGAGCTTGCCGACCGCGACCTGCGCGACGTATGGCATCAGGTTGTTGGGAATGCCGGCCGGGTCTTCGCCGATCAGGCCGCTCTCGTGCGCGCCGACCGGGTTGAAATAGCGCAGCGTCGCGATGCGCCACGACGGGTCAGACACTTCGAGATCGCGCAGCACCTGCTCGGCGATCAGCTTCGATTGACCATACGGGTTGGTTGCCGAGAGCGGGAACGATTCGTCGATCGGCGAGCTTTTCGGCACGCCGTACACGGTCGCCGACGAGCTGAACACGAACTGCTTCACGTTGCGATCGCGCATCACGCCGAGCAGCGCGAGCAGACTGCCGACGTTATTGCGGTAGTACTCGATCGGCTTCGCGACCGATTCGCCGACCGCTTTCAGCGCCGCGAAGTGGATCGCGCCGGTGATCGGGTGCGCGTCGAAAATCCGCCGCAGTGCCGTTTCGTCGCAGGCGTCGTCGTCGTAGAAGGTCACGGCGCGGCCGGTGATCTGCTCCACGCGCCGCAGCGATTCGCGCCTGCTGTTCACGAGGTTGTCGATCACCACGACGTCGTAGCCGCCGTTCAGCAGTTCGACGCAGGTGTGCGAGCCGATGAAGCCCGCGCCGCCCGTTACCAGAATCGTGCCCTTCGTGGTCATGCTGTTGCTCCCTTAAAGTAAAACGCCTGTGATTTTCTGTACCAGGTCTTTATAGGTTTCGACGACCATGCGTTCGTCGAATTCGGTTGCGACTTTCTGCCGGCCGCGTTCGGCCATCGCGCGACGCCCGGCGGCGCTCATGTCGAGCATGCGCGCGAGGCTCGCGGCGAGGCTCGCGGCATTGCGCACTTCGCACAGCAAGCCGTTGACACCGTCGGCCACCACTTCGCGGCAGCCGGGCACGTCGGTCGTGACGATCGGCCGGCCCATCGACGACGCTTCCATCAGCGTGCGCGGCACGCCTTCGCGATACGACGGCAGCACGACGCAATCGGCCGCAGCGATAAACGGCCGCACGTCGTGCGCTTCGCCCAGATACTCGATCACGCCTTCCTGTTCCCACGCGGCGACCTCGGCGCGCGTGATCGCACTCGGATTGTCGACGCCGACCGGCCCGAGCAACTGGAAGCGCGCATGCGGGTAGCGTTCGCGCAACTGCCGCGCGGCCTCGACGAATTCGCCGACACCCTTGTCCCACAGCAGCCGTCCGATCAGCACGAAGCGAAACTCCGCGCCTTCGGGCAGCGGGCTCAGCGCGAACTGTTCGAGATCGACGCCTTCGCCATGCAGCAGCCGCGCGCGTTCGGGATGCACGAGCAGCTTGCCGTCGATGAACGCGGCCTGATCGTCGCGATTGAGGAACCACACTTCGCGCGGGAAACGGAACGCAAAACGATACAGCTTTTTGGCGATCTGCGCGGCACGGCTCTGCTGGATGAACACGTAGCCGAGCCCCGTCGTGACCGCGATCGACTGCACGCCGGCGAGCTTCGCCGCGATCGAGCCGTAGATGTTTGGTTTGATCGTGTAGTGAAACACGACGTGCGGACGAATTGTCCGGTATTGCCGGTACAGCGCCAGCAGCATGCGCAGATCCTCGCGCGGACTCGTGCCTTTCGAGGCGACCGGCAGCTCGATGCAGCGGCAGCCCATCGCCGTGAGCAATTCGAACGTGCGGTCGCGCGGCGCGAGCACCGTGACGTCGACGCCGCGTCCGATCAGCATGCGGATCAGCCCTTGCCGATACGTATAGATTGCCCAGGCCGTGTTGCAGACGAGTGTAATGCGCAGCGCGGGCGTCGACTTGAAAGAGGGCTTCATGCGTGTAAGGCGGGGCGTGGGGTTATCTGATGAGCGAGGTAGCGAATAAAATCGCGAACAAAACCGCGACCCTCGCGCGCAACATGTTCAACGACTCACGCGCGGCGCGAGCAGCGCGCGCTTGACCCGCTGCAGCGTGCGATAAGGCAGCGCGAGATGCAGCAGATTCTTCGCGAGACCGAGCCAGTCGTACGGATTGCCCGCGTTGAAATAGCGTAACTGCAAACGCAGCGTCGAGCCGATCTGGCGGCGCCGCTTCGTCGCGCTGATGCCGCCTTCGTTCAGTTCGTAGTAGAGACCGAGTTCGGGCAGGTTCGCGCAGTCGTAGCGATCCATCAGACGTACGAACAGATCGAGGTCTTCCGCCGAACGATACTCGGCGCGATAGTTGCCGGCCGTGCGCACGGCATCGATGCGCAGCATCATCGACGGATGCGCGAGGCACGAGCGGAAAAACCGCTGACGCCGGATCGCGTCCGGCTCGGTGGGCGGCGTCAGCATGAAGAGTGGTTCGCCCGCGCGCGTGACGACCTGGGTCCACATGCCGAGGCCCGCCACGTTCGGATGCCGTTCCATGAACGCGCGCTGCTTCGCGAGCCGTTGCGGCACCGCGCGGTCGCCCGTGTCGATACGCGCGGCGTAGCGAAAGCCGCGCTGCGCGAGCGCGTCGATGCCGGTTTGCAACGCGCGTTCGATGCCGCCGTTCTGCGCCATGCGCAGCACTTCGATATGCAGGTTCGGCAGTGTCGGCGCGACGATCGGCGGCGTGCTGCCGTCGTCGACGATCAGCACGTGCACCGGCGCATTTTCCTCGAACGAGGCGAGCGTGGCATCGAGGTCCGCCTGGCCGTTGTACGCGGGGATCAGCACCGCGACGTCGTCGAGCGGGATTTGCGCGGTGGCGGATGAATTCGTCATGGGCGCAGTTTGAAACGGATGTAATAAAGATTGACCGACGCGGCCGCGAGATAACCGGCCGCGAGACCCACGAGCGCGCCATACGCGCCGAGCCGCGCAATCGCGAGCAGATTGACCGCGAACGCCACCGCGAGCGCAAGCAGCCATTTCGCGAGCAGTACGAACTTGGCCTGATACTTGAGCACGACCAGATTGCCGATTGCCTCGATACCGGCCGGCACGGACAACCACACGGCCCAGCGGAAAATCTCGATCGCGCCTTCGAAGTCCGGCCCGAACACGCGGCGAATGATAAAGCCCGCGAGCAGGTCGAGCACGAGCGCGCCGGCCACCATCAGCACGGCGGTCAAGGCGGTCAGGCGCAGCATGTTGCGGCGCAGTTGCGCGATGCCCTGCACGCGATAGACAAAGGCCGGCGCGATGGTCTGCGCGAGCATCAGCGCGAGCGTGATCCAGTTTTCGTTCAACTGCTGCGCGGCCGAATAGCGTCCGAGGTCGGCGAACGAAATCGCGCGCTCGAGCATGAGCCGGTCCAGTTTCAGGAACAGATACATACAGATGAGCCCGAGCCAGAACACCGTGCCCGCGCTCGCGAAGTGTTTGAACAGCGTCCGGTCGACATGCCAGCCGAGCTTGCCGCCATGCCGGCGCATGAAGTAGAGCACCAGCACCGCGCCGATCGCCGCGGATTCGAGCGCCCACAGCCAGCCGAAGCGCGCGGGCGCGGCCATCGCGCGCACCAGCAGATAGACGAGGCCGGCCTTGAGCACCGCCGTGCTCATGCTGGTCAGCAACTGCGGCTTGCTGTAGGTCATGCTTTGCAGCCACGCGTTGATGATGCCGACGAACGGTTCGCGAAACAGCATGGTCACCGCGAGGCCCGCGAGCATCGCGCCGACGAGCGGTTCGAACAGATGCAGCGCGATGCCGAGCCACGTGAGCAGCAGCGCGATGGCCGACACGGAAAAGCGCAACGCAAAGGCGCTGCCGAGCACGGTGCCGAGTTGTGCGGGCGCGCGATTGACGATGGTCGGCACGAGGATTTCCGCGCCGCACACCCAGGTGATCGGCGACAGCACGAGCAGCAGCGTGTTCGCGTATTGCCACTTGCCGAACGTGTCGGGCCCGAAGTAACGCGCGAGCATGCCGCTGATCGCGATCGCGACGCCGATCTGCGTGAGCCGTTCGAGTCCGAGCCAGATGATGTTCGTGAACGCGCGCGTGACGTCGGGATTGGCGAAACGTTTGAGCGTCAGCATCCGTTGGCCGCCCGCCGTTGCGCGCCGGCGCGGCCGCATTGCGCGGCGCCCCGCATGTTCGCCCGCCCGGCCGGCAGCCGCGGCAACTTTACAAAAGGAGGGCGTCTAAGCATTAGAATGGCGTTATTCAGGCTGGTCAGAAGAACGCAATTATAAGTTGGAACCGGATCGCTTCCGGCAAGGGCGCGTCGCGGCGAGGCAAGGCCCGGTTTTAGCGTGGTTTTTACCGCGATTTTTACCGGTCACCGACGGTGCGCAGGTCAAAATTTTCCATTGCACGCAAGTGAGCCAACATGATCTCCAAATCCATTTTCAAGGCGTATGACATTCGTGGCGTCGTCGGCAAGACGCTCGATGCCGAGACCGCGCGTTCCATCGGCCGCGCGTTCGGCAGCGAAGTGCGTGCGCAGGGCGGCGACGCGGTCGTGGTCGCGCGCGACGGCCGCCTGTCGGGTCCCGAACTGATCCAGGCGTTGTCCGACGGTTTGCGCGCGGCAGGTGTCGACGTCGTCAACGTCGGCATGGTGCCCACGCCGGTCGGCTACTTCGCGGCAAGCGTGCCGCTCAAGCTCGCGGGCGGCGAGCGCCGCGTCGATTCGTGCATCGTCGTGACCGGCAGCCACAATCCGCCCGACTACAACGGCTTCAAGATGGTCCTGCGCGGCGCGGCCATTTACGGCGAGCAGATTCTCGCGCTGCATCAGCGCATCGTCGACGAAAACTTCGCGCAAGGCAGTGGCTCGTACGCCGAGTACGACATCGCCGACGAGTATCTCGAGCGCATCGCGAGCGACGTGAAGCTCGCGCGCCCGATCAAGATCGTCGTCGATACCGGCAACGGCGTGGCCGGCGGCCTCGCGCCGAAGCTGTTCAAAAAGCTCGGCTGCGAACTCGTCGAACTCTTCACCGAAGTCGACGGCAACTTCCCGAACCATCACCCGGACCCGGCGCACCCCGAAAATCTCGAAGACGTGATTCGCGCGCTGAAGGAAACCGATGCCGAAATCGGCTTCGCGTTCGACGGCGACGGCGACCGCCTGGGCGTCGTCACGAAAGACGGCCAGATCATCTATCCGGACCGTCAGCTGATGCTGTTCGCCGAAGAAGTCCTGTCGCGCAACAAGGGCGCGCAGATCATCTACGACGTGAAGTGCACGCGCAATCTCGCGAAGTGGGTCAAGGACAAGGGCGGTGAGCCGCTGATGTGGAAGACCGGCCACTCGCTCGTGAAGGCGAAGCTGCGCGAAACCGGCGCGCCGCTCGCGGGCGAAATGAGCGGCCACGTGTTCTTCAAGGACCGCTGGTACGGTTTCGACGACGGCCTGTACACGGGCGCGCGTCTGCTCGAAATCCTCACGCGCGTCGCCGATCCGAGCCAGCTGCTGAACTCGCTGCCGAACTCGCACGCCACGCCCGAGCTGCAACTGAAGCTCGAAGAGGGCGAGAACTTCGAACTGATCGCGCGCTTGCAGAAGAACGCGCAGTTCACCGGCGCGGACGACGTCGTGAAGATCGACGGCCTGCGCGTCGAGTATCCGGACGGCTTCGGTCTCGCGCGTTCGTCGAACACGACGCCAGTCGTCGTGATGCGTTTCGAGGCCGACAACGACGCGGCGTTGAAGCGCATCCAGGACGATTTCCGCCGCGTGATTCTCGCGGAGAAAGCCGACGCGAAACTGCCGTTCTGACGGCGGCGCGGCGGTGCCGCGGTCCTGGTCGCAACAGGTCGAAGCACCGCCGCCATCGAACGCGGCGCGGGCGGTATTGCCCGCGCCGCATTTTTCATGTCGCGCCAAGGCGGGGCCTCTCTCGCATTCTTATGTGACGTTTTGATGCGCGGCCCACGCGGCGCGCTAGAATTGCCGTCCTCTGCCCTGTCGGGGGCTTGGCGCGCGTCGCCGGGTTCGGGGCTTTATCAACGCATCTTCGAGCCGGACAGCCGGTTTTCCCACTCTTGAGCGCGCAAAAGATACTGATCGTGAGGGTGTCGTCGCTGGGCGACGTCGTTCACAACATGCCGGTGATCGCCGACATCCGGCGCCGCCATCCCGATGCGCAGATCGACTGGCTCGTCGAAGAGAGCTTCGTCGGGCTCGTGGAACTCGTCGGCGGCGTGCGGCGCGCGATTCCGGTGTCGCTGCGGCGCTGGCGCAAGCGCATCCTGTCGGTCGGCAACTGGCGCGAGATCGGCGCGTTTCGCCGCGCGCTCGCGGCCGAGCACTACGATCTCGTGATCGACTGCCAGGGGCTCATCAAGACCGCCTGGGTGTCGAGCATGGCGCGCGGACCGGTGACCGGTCTCGCGAACCGCACCGAGGGCGCGGGCTTCGAATGGCCGGTGCGCTTCTTCTACGACCGGCGCGTGCCGATCGAGCCGCGCACGCACGTAGTCGAGCGCACGCGGCAACTGGTGGCGGCGGCGCTCGGCGACCCCGCGCCGCAACCGACCGACGAGATCGACTTCGGCCTCGATACGCGCCGTGCGGCGCTCGCGCTGTCGCAGGCGAATCTGAACCTGCCGGTGCCGTACGTCGTGTTCGTGCACGCGACCTCGCGCGCCGACAAGCAGTGGCCCGATACCGCGTGGATCGAACTCGGGCAGTCGCTCGTGCGGCGCGGCGCGTCGCTCGTGCTGCCGTGGGGCAGCGAGGCCGAGCGCGCGACCAGCGAGCGGCTCGCGAAGGAATTCGGCGCGGCCGCGATCGTGCCGCCGAAGCTGTCGCTGCCGGCGGTGGTCGGCCTGATCGAGGGCGCGGCTGCGACGGTCGGGGTCGACACGGGGCTGGTGCACATCGCCGCGGCGCTGAAGCGGCCCACGGTCGAGTTGTACAATTTCTCCACTGCGTGGCGCACCGGCGGCTACTGGTCGCCGAACGTCGTCAATCTCGGCGCGGCCGGGCAGCCGCCGACGCTGCAACAGGTCAAGTCGGCGCTGGCGGGCTTCGGTCTTCTATAGCCGGGGCCGCCATCCCCCGCGTCCACTGCAATCCGCCGGTGCGCTGCGCCTTGAGCACCTTCCGCACCTTCCGTTCCCAAGGGCGACCATGAACGAAACCCAGATCATCGAAGTAGCGAGCGCCGATTGGCACGGCCGCAACCTGTCCGTGCCGCGCGAGACGCTGCTCGCCGGCGTCGAGCGCGGCAAGGTGCTGTACTTCCCGAACCTGCGCTTCGCGATCGAAGGCGGCGAGCAGGCGCTGCTCGACCCGGCGCTCGCCGATCCGAACCGCAAGAACATCAGCCTCGAACCGAACGGCGGCGCGCTGCACGGCGTGGCCGGCGACGCGGTCACGCAGTCGGCCGTGCGCGCGCTGGTGGCGCGCTACCAGGCCAACGCGCGCACGCTCGTCGACGGGCTGTTCCCCGAATACGACGGCAAGCTGCGCGTCGCGCCCACGAGCCTGCGGCTGCATCAGGTCGCCACGCGCCAAAGCTCGTGGCGCAAGGACGATAGCCGTCTGCACATCGACGCGTTTCCGTCGCGGCCCAATTACGGCGAGCGTATCCTGCGCGTGTTTACGAACGTCAATCCGCATGGCGAGCCGCGCGTGTGGCGCGTCGGCGAACCGTTCGAGGACATCGCGCAACGCTTCCTGCCGCGCATCAAGCCGCAGATGCCGGGCTCGGCATGGCTGCTGAATCTGCTGCACGTCACCAAGTCGCCGCGCAGCGAGTACGACCATCTAATGCTCAATCTGCACGACGGCATGAAGGCCGACCTCGACTATCAGAAGACGAGCCCGCAGGAGACCATGCGGTTTCCGCCGGGCTGCGTGTGGGTGTGCTTCTCCGATCAGGCCTCGCATGCGGTGATGTCCGGCCAGTTCATGCTCGAACAGACGTTCTTCCTGCCGGTGAAGGCGATGGCGCAGCCCGAGTGCGCGCCGCTCGGCATTCTCGAGCGCCTGAAGGGCAGGGCGCTGGTTTGAGCGCCGCGGTTGGCCTGATGGCCTGGCGGGGCGCGCCGGCCGCTTGTTTGTCGTGGGGTGAGATCGATGCGAGTCGCGCGAGTTGCGTGGGCGGTGTGATTCGCGCGGGCGCGGCGATCGGCGCGATTCACCTAAAGCGTCCGAACCACACGAACTACGTGCATCCCGTGCACCCCACGCGCCGCGCGGATCATTCGAGCCGCCCGAGCCATGCGAACGATGCGGAGCGCCGATGCTAAGAGCGATTTATCGCGCGCTCTGGTGGCTCGTCGCGCCGCTGGCCGTGCTGCGTCTGTTGATCCGTTCGCGCAAGGAGCGCGGATATCGCGAGCATATCGGCGAGCGCTTCGGCTATGCGCGCGGCCGCCTGCCCGAGGACAGCGCGCCGTTGATCTGGGTGCATGCGGTGTCGGTTGGCGAAACGCGCGCTGCGCAGCCGCTCATCGATGCATTGATGAAGGCGCGTCCCGACGCACGCATTCTGCTCACGCACATGACGCCGAGCGGCCGCGCGACCGGCACCGGGATTTTCGGCGACCGCGTGCTGCGCTGTTATCTGCCCTACGACATGCCTCACGCGGTGCGGCGTTTTCTGCGCGCGTGGCGGCCGTCGCTCGGTCTCGTGATGGAGACCGAAGTGTGGCCGACGCTGATCGACGAATGCCGCCGCGCCGACGTACCGCTCATATTGACCAATGCGCGGATGTCGGCGCGTTCGTACAAGCGCGCGGCGAAGTTCGGCAGCGCGACGAAGGACGTGTTCGGTGGTTTCGCGCGCGTGCTCGCGCAGAGCCCGTCCGATGCCGAACGGCTGACCGCGCTCGGCGCGCGCAACGTCGCGGTGCTCGGCAATCTGAAGTTCGATATGAGCACGCCGCCCGAACTCGTGGCGCGCGGTCATGCGTGGCGCGCCGCGATCGGCACGCGGCCCGTGTGGGTCGCGGCCAGCACGCGCGAGGGCGAAGAGGCGCTCGTGCTCGAAGCGTTTGCGGCGCTTGGCGTCGACGATGCGCTGCTGATTCTGGTGCCGCGTCATCCGCAGCGCTTCAACGAGGTCGCGGGGCTTGTCGAGAAGGCGGGCTTGCGGCTCGAACGCCGCTCGAACTGGGCGCCCGATGCGAAGCTCGCGTCGGCGGCGCGAAGCGTGGACGACGGCGTGCCGCCGTTGTCTGCGGACGTGAAGGTGCTGCTCGGCGATTCGATGGGCGAACTGGGTGCTTACTATGCGGCGTCGGACCTTGCGTTTATCGGCGGCAGTCTGTTGCCGCTCGGCGGACAGAATCTGATCGAAGCGTGCGCGGTCGGCGTGCCGGTGCTGATCGGCCCGCACGTGTTCAACTTCACCCAGGCCACTGCCGACGCGGTCGCGGCCGGCGCCGCCGTGCAGGTGCAGGACCCGGCCGATCTGGCGCGCGCGTTGCGCGAGCTGTTTGGCGACAGGGCGCGGCGGCTGGCGATGGGTGGCGCGGCGGCGGCGTTCGCCGCACGGCACAGCGGAGCGACGGCGCGGACGGTGGATGTGTTGACGGCGGTGTTGCCGGGATGAGGAAAAAAGCCGATGGGCGGTTAATTCTTCTTCGGACTTTAATCAATCGATGGGGGCCGCCGTTGATCGTGATGGGGACCGTCTTGGGTATGTATCACGCAGTGGTGGACCATTTTTACGGTGGCCGGATTTCTCTGCTTCAGGAGCAAGTTGCATTGCTCAAGCAGCAAAATGAAAGTCTGATGCAAAGCAATACGGAATTGCATCACACGCAATGTGATGTTCAGTATTCGCAGATCGATTCCGCCAGAAAACTGGCCGATATGCGAATGGCTCAGCTCACGTCGTCTATCCAGCTGGTTGGTGGGGGAGCCGTTAATCCAGATGACGTTGCTTATCGCTACATGTGTCTTCGCTTGAAGCGGTAGTCTCACACCCTCAACAACCCCTTCTTTTCAATAAACGCGACCACCTCGTCCAGGCCCGCGAGCGCCTTCAGATTGCACATCACAAATGGCCGCTCGCCGCGCATCCTGGTCGCATCGGACGCCATCACGTCGAGGTTCGCGCCGACCAGCGGCGCGAGGTCCGTCTTGTTGATGACGAGCAGATCCGACTTGGTGATACCGGGGCCGCCCTTGCGCGGAATCTTCTCGCCGCCCGCGACGTCGATTACGTAGATCGTCAGGTCCGACAGTTCCGGGCTGAAGGTCGCCGCGAGATTGTCGCCGCCCGATTCGATGAACACGATGTCCGCGTCGGGAAAACGTGTGAGCATGCGCTCGACCGCTTCGAGGTTGATCGACGCATCCTCGCGGATCGCCGTATGCGGGCAGCCGCCCGTCTCGACGCCCATGATTCGCTCGGCCGGCAACGCGCCCGCCACCGTCAGCAGACGCTGGTCCTCTTTCGTGTAGATGTCGTTCGTGATCGCGACGAGGTCGTACCGGTCGCGCATCGCCTTGCACAGCATTTCGAGCAACGTGGTCTTGCCCGAGCCGACCGGACCGCCGACGCCCACGCGCAGCGGCGGCAGTTTCTTCGTGCGGGGTCGGGCGGGGAAAGCGGAATGATGAGGTGCGTTCATGATGGATCGTGTGAGCGTGTTACGAGCGGAAGAGCCGCGAATACTGCGACTCGTGGCGCGCCGAGAGAATGCCGAGTTGCGGCGCGAACGTGTTGATGTCCTCGCGCGAGGTCGCGAGCGCCCGCGCGACGGCCGCATCGATCGGCCCGCGCAGCGCGACGAGGATGCGCTGGCCCGCGAGCTGTCCGAGCGGCACCGCCTTCAGGGCGGCGGCGGCCTGGTTCTCGACCCAGCTGAACGCGTAGGCGGCCAGCGCGGCATCGGCGGCGGCGTCGTGCGCATAGGCGGCGAAGGCGAACGCGGTCGGCTGCGCGAGCGGCGTGAGCGTGGCGAGCGTCGCGCGTCGTGACGCATCGCCCCATTCGAGCGACACGCACAACTGCCGCAGCGACCAGCCCATCTGCTCCGTTTCGCGCCGCAGTTCGGCCGATTCGCGGCTCGCGAGAAATTCGCCGTTGGCATCGGCGAGGCCGGCCGCGTCGTGCGTGCGCCAGCGCTCCATCTGCTGCGCGAGAAACGGCAGCTCGCAGCGTGCGAGCACGTCGGTCAGGCCGCTTGCGATCCAGTCGCGCGCGGAATCTGCGTCGGTGATCAATTGCGCTTCGATGGCTGCTTCGAGGCCCTGCGAATAGCTGAACGCGCCGATCGGCAGCGCCGGCGACGCGAGATGCAGCAGTGCGGTGAGTTCAGCGATGCGCATGCGGGTGTGAGTGATGCGAGTGGCCGCATGTGTCGTCGTGCGCGTGGTCATGGTCACATGCCTGGCCATGCTGATGATCGTGATCGTGGCCACGCTCATGGCCGTGCTCGTGCTCGTGCTCGTGCTCACGCGCTTGCGAGTGCGCATGTGGGTGCTCATGCAAGTGCCCATGCGAATGCGCGCAACCCTCATGGGCATGCGCATGCCCATGATGCTCACCGAACACCTGCTGCGCGAGCGCATAGTCTTCGGCGAAGGTCTCGTCGTGACCATGCTTGTGTCCGCCGCCATACGCGCCCGCTTCGGGCTGGAACGGCAGCGATACCTGCTCGACCGTCGCGCCGATGCGCACGAGCATATCGGCAAGCACCGGATCGTATTCGAGCTTCAGATAATCGGCGCCGACTTCCACCGGCGTATGACGATTGCCGAGGTGATACGCGGCGCGCGTGAGCGTCAGCGCATCCGAAGCGCGTACGTAAAGCACGGCTTCATGCGCGGCAACGACACGCACGAGACCGCCATCGTCGGCGATGAGCACGTCGCCGTCGTGCAGCACGGTGCCGCGCGGTAACAGCAATGCGACTTCCTCGCCGTTGTCGAGCGTCGCCGCCAGACGGCTTTTGCGGCGCTCGTCGAAGGCGAGCGTCAATGTCGGGGCGCGCCGGATCAAGACGGGCGCGAGTTTCAGATGCGGTGCGAGAAGTTTGTCGAGAGTACGCATGTCTAGAAGAGGAAATAACGTTGCGCCATCGGCAGCACGGCGGCCGGCTCGCAGGTGAGCAACTGGCCGTCGGCGATCACCTGATACGTTTCGGGATCGACGCTGATGTTCGGGCGCCACGCGTTGTGAATCATGTCGGCCTTCGTGATGTTGCGGCAGTTCTTCACCGCGACGATGCGCTTTTGCAAACCATAGCGTTCGGCGACGTTCGCCTCGGCGGCCATCCGCGAGACGAAGGTCAGCGACGTTCGGCCGAGCGCGCCGCCGCGCGTCGCGAACATCTCGCGATAGTGCACGGGCTGCGGTGTCGGAATCGATGCGTTGGGGTCGCCCATCTGCGCCATCGCGATCATGCCGCCCTTGAGGATCAGCGACGGCTTGATGCCGAAAAACGCCGGCTCCCAGAACACGAGGTCGGCCCACTTGCCCGGTTCGATCGAACCGACTTCATGCGCGATGCCGTGCGTGATCGCCGGGTTGATCGTGTACTTCGCGACGTAGCGCTTCGCACGGAAATTGTCGTGACGCGCGTTGTCCTCGGGCAGCGCGCCGCGTTGCACCTTCATCTTGTGCGCGGTCTGCCACGTGCGAATGATGACCTCGCCGACACGCCCCATCGCCTGCGAATCGGAAGACAGCATCGACAGCGCGCCGAGGTCGTGCAGGATGTCCTCGGCCGCGATCGTCTCGCGGCGAATCCGCGATTCGGCAAAGGCGATGTCTTCGGCAATCGACGGGTCGAGGTGATGACACACCATCAGCATGTCGAGATGTTCTTCGAGCGTGTTGACCGTATAGGGGCGTGTCGGATTCGTCGACGAGGGCAGCACGTTCGCCTCGCCGCATACCTTGATGATGTCGGGCGCGTGGCCGCCGCCCGCGCCTTCGGTGTGATACGTGTGGATCGTGCGGCCCCTGAACGCGGCCACGGTCGCTTCGACGAAGCCCGCTTCGTTGAGCGTGTCGGTGTGGATCGCGACCTGCGTGTCGGTGTCGTCGGCGACGGCAAGGCAGTTGTCGATCGCGGCCGGCGTCGTGCCCCAGTCCTCGTGCAGCTTCAGGCCGATCGCGCCGGCGGCGATCTGCTCGACGAGCGGCTGCGGCCGGCTCGCGTTGCCCTTGCCGAGAAAGCCGAGGTTCATCGGATACCCGTCGGCCGCCTGCAGCATGCGTTCGAGATGCCACGGCCCCGGCGTGCAGGTCGTCGCATTGGTACCGGTCGCGGGGCCGGTGCCGCCGCCGAGCATCGTCGTCACGCCGCTCGCGAGGGCTTCCTCGATCTGCTGCGGGCTGATGAAGTGGATATGCGTGTCGATGCCGCCCGCCGTCACGATCAGCCCTTCGCCCGCGATCACTTCGGTGGACGCACCGATCGCGATCGTCACGTTCGGCTGGATGTCGGGGTTGCCGGCCTTGCCGATCGCCGCGATGCGCCCGTCCTTGATGCCGATGTCGGCCTTCACGATGCCCCAGTGATCGAGAATCACCGCGTTCGTCACGACCGTATCGACGACCTCGGCATGCACGCGCTGCGACTGGCCCATGCCGTCGCGAATCACCTTGCCGCCGCCGAACTTGACCTCTTCGCCGTAGGTCGTGAAGTCGCGTTCGATCTCGATCAGCAGGTCGGTGTCGGCGAGGCGCACGCGGTCGCCGGTGGTGGGGCCGAACATCTCCGCGTATGCGCGGCGGCCAATGCGTAGTGTCATGGTGTGGGTCCGGAATGGGCGGCTAAGCGAAGCGAGGCTGCGGAGCGTGGTTGCGATGGGAAGCTATAAAGCAAGGCCGTGAAGCAAGGCTATGAAGCAAGGCTATGAAGCAAGGCTATGAAGCAAGGCTATGAAGCAAGGCTATGAAGCAAGACCAGAAGCGGCACAGCGCGGCCGAAGCGAACGGGCGCGGCTCGCGTACCTCACAGCTTGCCCATCACCTTGCCGTTGAAGCCGTAGACGACCCGCTCGCCCGCCAGTTCGACGAGCTCGACCGTGCGCTCCTGGCCGGGCTCGAAGCGCACGGCGGTG
The DNA here is from genome assembly GCF_011752945.1 of Paraburkholderia sp. Cy-641. Lineage (NCBI taxonomy): Bacteria > Pseudomonadati > Pseudomonadota > Betaproteobacteria > Burkholderiales > Burkholderiaceae > Paraburkholderia > Paraburkholderia sp. Cy-641. Next base: position 36,314 of record NZ_VWWM01000005.1, on the reverse strand, counting down.
CCGGCCGCGATGTTCAGGCGAAAGCCGCGCGCCGCGTCGCGATCGAACGACAGCGCTTCGTTCACCTCGTAGAAGTGGTAGTGCGAGCCGATCTGCACCGGCCGATCGCCGGTATTCGACACGACCACCGTGAGCGTCGCGCGGCCCGCGTTCAGTTCGTGCTCGCCGTCGTCGATGAGGAGTTCGCCGGGAATCATGGAACCTGCCATGGAGCCTGCCTTGACGGTAAGAAGTTCAGGGAATCGGATGATGCACCGTGACGAGCTTGGTGCCGTCGGGGAACGTCGCCTCGACCTGGATGTCGGGGATCATCTCGGGCACGCCTTCCATCACGTCGGCGCGCGTAAGCAGCGTGGTGCCGTAGTGCATGACCTCGGCAACGCTCCTGCCGTCGCGCGCCGCTTCCATCAGCGCCGCGCTGATGAAGGCGACCGCTTCCGGATAGTTCAGTTTGAGGCCGCGCGCGCGGCGCCGTTCGGCGAGCAGCGCGGCGGTGAAGATCAGCAGCTTGTCCTTCTCGCGAGGTGTCAGCTTCATCGGATATGGGCTTGCAAATAGGGCTTGCGGTGAGGTCGGTCGTGGTGGCGTGGCCTGTCGCGTTGCGGACAATGCGGCCATGCCGGATCAACTGGTCACGGTATCAAGTCCTGCTAACGGTGGGCTTACAGACAGGGGGCGGCCGTCGGGTCGTGGTGCCACGCGGCAGCACAGTGTGCGGCGGCGCAATGCAACGCAAGCCGTATGCCATCGCGTCGCGGCCTCGGTGCACAGCGCGCGCGACGCGCTTGCGCACGGGTTTGGGGCATGCGTGCGCGCCACGTTGGTGCGCGTTCGGCGTTCTGAAGGTGAAAACCGAGGCGGGCGGCTTGCCGGGTCGGCCAGGTGCAAGCGTGCGGGTCTTCCGCGCTGCTCAGGTGCTCAGGTCGACCAGATTCGCAACGGCACCGCCGCGACGCCATGCACGACCGGCCGCAATTGCAGCCAGCAGCGCGTCAGTGCCTGTTGCAGCGTCTCCATCGAGCGCGACACCGCGCGCACGATCAGCACGCCGTTCGTCACGCACGAGGCGGCGGCGCGCAGCGTATCGTCGAACGGCAGTTGCGCCGAGAGCGACTCGGCGAGCGCGTCGTCGCACGCGGCGCCGACGGCCCATAGCGCGCCGTAGGCAGGAAAGCCGGCCAGCCCTTGCGGTGCATCGCGCAGCGGATCGTTCGCGGCGAGGCTCGCGCGCTCGAACCACAGCAATTCGCCGCGCGCGCCGACGATGCGCGACACCGCACTCAGGCTGCCCGCCGACCAGCGTTCGCCGGCCGCCTGGCGTCCGAGCTGCGTCGCGTCCCAGCCGATCGCGCTCGCGCCGTCGGCGAGCGTCAGCGAAAAATCGAGTTGCGCATGCGCATGATCGAACACGATGTTGTTCTGCGGCAGCCAGTCGAGCTTCGCGTGTTCGCCGACGCGCACCGCAATGCGCTGCCGCGCCGCGCGGCCGTTCGACTTGTACCACTTGGTCGCGCCCGGCGTCGTCAGCACGGCATGGCTGTGCATGCCGAGCGCGACGTCGATGTCGAGCCGGTCGCCACCCGCGATGCCGCCGGGCGGATGCACGATCACCGCATGGCAGATCGCCTGGCCTTCGGGGTAGAGCGGACGTTGCACGCGCAATGGCCCAGCGTGCCGCCGGTGCGCGAGCGTCGTGCGTGCGTCGCCGTGGGTGAAGCCGAGTTCGAGGCGCGCATGCCACGGCGCATGGGTGGCGTCATGAGCGGCCTCAGGGGTAGCGTCATGAGCAGCCGGTTGCGCGGTGACGAGCGTGGCGCGGTTTTCGTGAAGCGACATGCGAGTGGATGGGTGGGCGACGGCGTGGAACGGAGCGGGTCAAACGAGTGCCATGTTAAACCGCAATCAACCCGCGCACGCCATCCGCTTCCATATTCGCGCCTGCGCCGCCCGCGACGATCTCCCCTCGGCTCATCACCCAGTAATGATCGGCGATCGCTTTGGCGAAGTCGTAATACTGCTCGACGAGCAGCACCGTCAGGCCCATGTCCTCGACCAGTTGCCGCAGCGTGCGGCCGATGTCCTGAATGATCGACGGCTGGATGCCTTCGGTCGGCTCGTCGAGAATCAGCAGTTGCGGCTCGCTCATCAGCGCGCGGCCGATCGCGAGCTGTTGCTGCTGACCGCCCGAGAGATCGCCGCCGCGCCGTCCGCGCATGTCCTTAAGCACGGGAAACAGTTCGTAGATGCGCTCGGGGATCTGCTTCGGCGCCTTGCGGCTCGCCGCGCCCACCAGCAGATTTTCCTCGACGGTCAAACGCGGAAAGATATCGCGGCCCTGCGGCACGTAAGCGAGACCCTGCGCGACGCGCGCATGGGTCGGCAGCTTCGTGAGCGGCATGCCGCGCCATGCGATCGCACCGCTCTTCGCGGGCACGACGCCCATCAGGCAGCGCAGTAGCGTGGTCTTGCCGACGCCGTTGCGGCCGAGCAGCACCGTGAGCTTGCCGTCGGGCACGCTGAGCTGCACGTCGCGCAGAATGTGGCTGCCGCCGTAGTACTGGTTCAGTCGGTCTACTTCGAGCATGTTCCTGATGTCCTGTCGAATCGTCGTTCAGCGGCCCAGATAAGACTCTATGACGGTCTCGTTCTGCTGCACCTCGTCGAGCGTGCCGTGCGCGAGCACGCGCCCCTCGGCCATGACCGTTACCTTGCCGGTTTCTCCCGCGAGCGCCGCGACGAACTCCATGTCGTGCTCGACGACCATCATCGAGCAGGTGCCGCGCAGCCGGTCGAGCAGTTCGGCAAGCTGCATGGTTTCGTCGTCAGTCATGCCGGCCGCGGGTTCGTCGAGCAGCAGCAGTGCCGGGCGTTGCATCAGCAGCATGCCGATTTCGAGGCGCTGTTTCTGTCCATGCGAAAGCTCGCCCGCGAGCCGCCGCGCTTCGCTTTCGAGCCCGATCAGCGCGAGCGTTTGCTCGATGCGCGCCTGCGCCTCGCGATCGAGCCGTGCGCGCAGCGAGGCCCACCAGCCCTTGTCGGCCTGCATCGCGAGTTCGAGGTTTTCCCATACGGGATGCTGTTCGAACACGGTCGGCTTCTGGAACTTGCGGCCGATGCCCGCGCGCGCGATCGCGGGCTCGTTCATGCGCGTGAGGTCGATCGACTGGCCGAGAAACACCTTGCCGTCGTCGGGCGCGGTCTTGCCGGTGATGACGTCCATCATCGTGGTCTTGCCCGCGCCGTTCGGGCCGATGACGCAGCGCAGTTCGCCCGCGTCGATCGCGAGCGACAATGCGTTGAGTGCGCGAAAGCCGTCGAAGCTCACGGTCACGTCTTCGAGGTAGAGGATCGTGCCGTGCGAGACGTCGATCTCGCCCGGTACGACCGCGTGCCCCATGTTCGCGACGCCGCTCAGCGACGTTTCGGCGGGTGCTTCAGGCAAGGCCAGATCGGCCACCAGCGGGTTTTCGTTCATCATGCGCGGTTCCTTTTGCGCGTCAGCAGCTCGGCGAGCCCCATGATGCCGTTCGGCAACAACAGCGGCACCAGCACGAAAATCAGGCCGAGAAAGAACAGCCAGTACTCCGGAAAGTTCGCCGTGAAAAAGCTCTTCGCGCCGTTCACCGCGAACGCGCCGATGATCGGTCCGATCAGCGTGCCGCGTCCGCCGACCGCGACCCAGATCGCCATTTCGATCGAATTGCCCGGCGACATCTCGCCCGGATTGATGATGCCGACCTGCGGCACGTAGAGCGCGCCCGCGATGCCGCACAGCACGGCCGACACGGTCCACACGAAGAGCTTGTAGGCAAGCGGGCTATAGCCGAGAAACATCAGCCGCGTTTCGCCGTCACGCACCGCGGTGACGACGCGGCCGAGCTTCGAGGTGACGATCGCGCGCGCGCCGAGGAACGCCGCGACCAGCACCGCGAACGTGATTAGCAGCAAGGCGGCGCGCGTGCCCGGATGCGTGATCGGAAAACCGCCGATGCGCTTGAAGTCGGTGAAGCCGTTGTTGCCACCGAAGCCCGTTTCGTTGCGATAGAACAGCAGCATCGCGGCGAAGGTCATGGCCTGCGTGATGATCGACAGGTACACGCCTTTCACGCGCGAGCGGAACGTGAAGAAGCCGAACACCCACGCGACCACGGCCGGCACCAGCACGACGAGCAGCAGCGCATAGCCGAGATGCTGCGTGCCCTGCCAGTACCACGGCAACCGGTGCCAGTCGAGAAACACCATGAAGTCGGGCAGATCGCTGCCGTACTTGCCGTCGTGGCCGATCGCGCGCATCAGGTACATGCCGATCGCGTAGCCGCCGAGCGCGAAGAACAGCGCATGGCCGAGGCTCAGGATGCCGCAGTAGCCCCAGACGAGATCGAGCGCGAGCGCCGCGATCGCGTAGCACATGAACTTGCCGGTCAGCGTCATCGCGTAGGCGGACAGATGCAGCGCGCTCGTTTCGGGAATCACGAGCGCGGCGAACGGCACGCCGAGGCCGAACACGATGACGAGCGCGATCAGCGCGAGCCACGCGCGACGCGACAGCAAGGCGGGACGCGGCGGCAGGCCGAGCGCGAAGCCGGCGTTGGCATCGCGTGCGTTGCCCGCGCCGCTGCCTGCCGTGGCGCCAGGCGCATGACCGTCGCGACCGACGCGCGACGGTGCGACGGAAGATGGACTTGCCGGCGAATGCGTCGCTGAGGTCGCCTCCGAGGCGGCCGACGACGTAGTAGAGGAAATTGCCGATGTCATCTCAAGCCTCCGCGCTGCGGCCCTTCAAGGCGAACATGCCTTGCGGACGCTTCTGGATGAACAGCACGATCAGGACGAGCACCGCGATCTTCGCGAGCACCGCGCCCCAGAACGGCTCGATCGCCTTGCTGACGAGCCCGAGGCCGAAGCCGCCGAGCACGGTGCCCGCAAGCTGGCCGACGCCGCCGAGCACGACCGCCATGAACGAATCGATGATGTAGCTCTGGCCGAGGTCGGGCCCGACATTGCCGATCTGCGACAGCGCGCAGCCGCCGAGCCCCGCGATGCCCGCGCCGAACGCGAACGCATACGAATCGACGCGCGCGGTTTTCACGCCGACGCAGGCGGCCATGCGGCGGTTCTGCGTGACCGCGCGCACGAACAGGCCGAGCCGCGTGCGCGTGAGCACGGCCCACGCGATTGCGACGACGATCAGCGAGAACGCGAGAATCGCGAGCCGGTTGTACGGCAGGATCAGGTTCGGCAGCACGGTCACGCCACCGCTCATCCACGACGGATTGACGACCTGCACGTTCTGCGCGCCGAACAGCATGCGGGTTGCCTGAATCAGGATCAGGCTCACGCCGAAGGTGGTCAGCAGCGTTTCGAGCGGCCGCCCATACAAATGCCTGAGCACGAGCCGTTCGAGCACAATGCCGACGAGCCCCGCCGCGACGAACGCGGCCGGTATCGCGAAGAGCGGATACCAGTCGAACGCGCCGGGCGCGAAGCGCTGAAACAGGTTCTGCACGACATAGCTCGCATACGCGCCGATCATCAGGAATTCGCCATGCGCCATGTTGATGACGCCGATCAGCCCGTACGTGATCGCGAGGCCGAGTGCCGCGAGCAGCAGCACGCTGCCGAGCGACAGCCCCGCGAACAGCGTGCCCGCGATCTGGCTGCGGCGCTGGATCGCCTCGAGTTCGTCGATGCCGCTTTGCGCGGCCGCGCGCACGCGTTCGTCGCTTTCCGCGAACGAGCCGTCCGCTTTCTTCGCGACGAGCGGGCGCAGCAGTTCGTTCATGTCGAGGTCATGGCGCGCGGCAACCAGCTGCACCGCTTCGAGGCGCCTGACGGGATCGGCGTCGTGCAGCGCGCTCATCGCCCATAGCGTGTCGAGGCGTTGCTTCAGCACCGGGTCGGTTTCCTTCGCGCGGGCCGCGTCGACGAGCGGCTTGAGCGACGGGTCGGGGTTTTGCAGCAGCGCGTCGATGGCCGCCGCGCGCGTGGCCTGGTCGGGCGAGGCGAGTTGCAGGCCCGAGAGCGCGCCCGAGACTTTCGCGCGCAGCAGATTGTTCAGCGTGACCGGCTGCGCGTCGTTCGCGGCGACGGCCTGGCCCGTCAGCGCGTCGCGTGCGGTGTCGCTGTCCTGCAGCAGCAGGGCGCCCGCGTCGGTGGCGAGCGCGCTGTCGTCGGCGAGTGCCTTGAGCACCGCGAGCGAGGCGGCATCGTGCGTTGCGATCAGCTTGTCGATGGCCGCGGACTTCGCTTCGAAGTCGTCGCCGGCAAGCGGCGCGAGGTCGGCTTGCGTCAACGCGAATGCGGCGGACGGTGCGCCGGTGAGGCACAGCACGAGCAGCAATGCGAGCGAGGCATTGCCGATCGTACGGAATGCGACGCAACGTACGATGCGTGGCGTGAAGCGTCGTCGTGGGAAAGTCGGAAAGGAAAACGCCATGATGGCCTTTTGCACGAGGGGGATTCGATAAGCCGATAAAGCCGGCGAGGGCGGCGCGGTAGCCGCCGCGCTTTTAGACGCAAGGCGTTGCGGCACATCGGCGTGCGCCGCAACGTCACACACTCGCTTTCGCGGATACGTCACGCGTCACGCAACCCGCGAGCGCCGCAAAAACGCCGGGATCGAGCTGACCACATCCGGCTTGCCCGCATTGCCGGCGATGAACGGGCTCCACGGCTGCGCGCGAACCGGTCCCTTGGTGTGCCACACGACGTTGAACTGGCCGTCCGCGCGTACCTCGCCGATCATCACCGGCTTGTGCAGATGGTGGTTGCCGTCCATCTCGAGCGTGAAGCCCGAGGGCGCGGCGAAGGTCTGCCCGACCATCGCGACGCGCACCTTGTCGACCTCGGTGCTCTTCGCTTTCTCGACCGCCTGCTTCCACATATGAATGCCGACGAAGGTCGCTTCCATCGGATCGTTGGTCACGCGCTTCGTGCCGCCCGGCAGGTTGTTGTCCTTGACCCACGCGGCCCATTGCTTCTTGAACTTCTCGTTGGCCGGATTGCGCAGCGACATGAAGTAGTTCCACGCCGCCAGATTGCCGACGAGCGGCTTCGTATCGATGCCGCGCAACTCTTCCTCGCCGACCGAGAACGCGACGACCGGCACGTCCGAGGCCTTGAGCCCCTGGTTGCCGAGTTCCTTGTAGAACGGCACGTTCGAATCGCCGTTGACGGTCGAGATCACCGCGGTCTTGCCGCCCTGTGAGAAGGTCTTGATGTTCGCGACGATGGTCTGATAGTCGCTATGGCCGAACGGCGTATAGACCTCCTGAATATCGGCTTCCTGCACGCCTTTCGACTTGAGGAACGCGCGCAGGATCTTGTTGGTCGTGCGCGGATAGACGTAGTCGGTGCCGAGCAGGAAGAAGCGCTTCGCGCCGCCGCCTTCGGCGCTCATCAGATACTCGGTCGCGGGAATCGCCTGCTGATTCGGCGCCGCGCCCGTATAGAACACGTTGCGCGACATCTCCTCGCCTTCGTACTGCACGGGATAGAACAGCAGGCCGTTCAATTCCTCGAACACCGGCAGCACCGATTTGCGCGACACCGAGGTCCAGCAGCCGAACACGGCCGCGCACTTCTCCTGCGTCAGAAGCTGGCGCGCTTTCTCGGCGAAGAGCGGCCAGTTCGATGCCGGGTCCACCACCACGGGCTGAATCTGCCGGCCCATCACGCCTCCGTTCCGGTTGATGTCCGCGATCGTCATCAGCGCGGTGTCCTTCAGCGAGGTTTCGGAGATCGCCATCGTGCCCGACAGCGAATGCAGGATGCCGACCTTGATCGGACCGCCATCGGACTGCGCGTGTGCGAACGGCACGCGGCCCGCAAGCGCGAGCGCGCCGGCCATGGAGCCATACTTCAACAGACTGCGACGTTTCATGTGCTTTCCCCTTGCCATTGATGGTCACTGTTTATAAGCGTCGGTTTCAGCCAGCGGGACCTGGACCGTACGACTAGCCGCTCGTCTACTGCAAGGCATATGCCATGTGACGCATCGGGTGCGGGGCGCGCGCGATGCTTGTGGTGGCGCGGCCGGCGGCGGCGCGGGTATCGCGCATTCGCGGGCGGATAGCGGCGCGAATCTGGTGCAGGCGCACGCGCTGTGCCTCGTTCGAGTGCGCGCCGCGCTGTAACGAAGCGTGGATAAGCGTCAGTGGCCGGGAGCGGGCGCAAGCGGCGTGTGTGCGGGTGCATGCGCAGCCGGCGTGTGTGGGGGATGTGTGTTCGGTGAGGGGCGACGATCGCATCGTGCGAGCGCGAGTCGCTATTCGCAAGCAGCTATTCAAGCGAGCTGCGCGCATGGCGCCGCTGTTCGAGCGCGCGCTTCACAAGCTGCGCGACGTGATGTGAGGCGAGGTGACGGACGGGCAGAGGCGGAAGAGTAACGACAACAGCAAAGGTACAAAAAACAAACGGCGCAAGGACTGCCCGCCCTTGCGCCGTCGCAACGCGCTGGTTACCGCGCGTTCAAACTCAATAGCTCCGCCTCAATACGTGGGAACCGACGGATCGACCTGGCGCGACCACGCATCGATGCCGCCTTGCAGATTGAACACGTTCGTATGGCCGCGCGATTCGAGGAACATCGCGACCTGGGCGCTGCGCGCGCCGTGATGGCAGATGCAGACGATCTGCGCGTCGTCGTCGAGTTCTTCGCTGCGCGCGGGAATCTCGCGCATCGGAATCGACACGATGCCGGCCATCGACGCCGTTTGCAGTTCCCACGGCTCGCGCACGTCGAGCAGCACGGGCGCGGGACGCGAGGTGTCGGCGAGCCATTCGGCGAGTGCCGGAGCGGTCAGGTTTTGCATCAGCGGGACATCCAGTTCAGGGGACGGCGGCATGTGCGCCGTCCGTCCGGTAAAAAAATGCAGCTAAAACCCGCTTCAGAACTTGAAGCGCGGCGGTTGCACCGCGTTGGCGAGCGGCTCGATGTAGGTTTCGAACACGTCGGCGATGCGGTACTGCTTCTCGTCGATGCGCGTGATGATTTGCGCCTTCATGACGGGGGCGGTGCCGACGAACGCGGCGAGACGGCCGCCCACCTTCAACTGTTCGAGGATTTCCTGCGGCAGCACCGGCAGGCCGCCCGACACGCAGATCACGTCGTACGGCGCCGCGCCGGCCCAGCCGCGCGCGGCGTCGCCGGTTGCGACTTCGGCGTTCAGCACGCCGTTGGCGATCAGGTTGCTCTTCGCGAGTTCGGCCAGTTCCGGCTCGATCTCGACGCTCAGCACGTGCTGCGCGCGATGCGCGAGCAGCGCCGCCATGTAACCCGAGCCCGCGCCGATTTCGAGCACGCTTTCGTGCTTCTTCACCGCCAGTTCCTGCAGCACGCGCGCCTCGACGCGCGGCGCCAGCATGTGCTGACCGGCCGGCAGCGGCACTTCGAGGTCGGCGAAAGCGAGGTCGCGGTAGGCGGCGGGGACGAAATTCTCACGTTTGACGATCGAGAGCAGATTCAGCACGTCCTGGTCGAGCACTTCCCAGGGGCGGATCTGCTGTTCGATCATGTTGAAACGCGCTTGCTCGATGTTCATGGTGGATTCGGCGGTTTTGGTTTGGCGCGCGGGCGGGGAGCCGCGGACTGTTGACCTGACTGTGCCGCGGCTTGGTTGCCGGCGGGCGCGGCTTCGCGGGAAAGCCTTCGGAGTTGCGGGCCGCGTCAGGGTAGCGGCGCGATTGTACCAAATGGCGGCAGTTCGCCGGACTTCGGCGGCTAATCGGCAGCCAATCGGCAGCCAATCGGCAGCCAATCGGCGAGCAGGCGGCACGCGGGCGGCCGGTAAGCGGTCAGTCGTCCGCCCGCCCGGGGCCGGCCGTGCGCGGCGCCCCCCGTGTTAATCCCTAGCGATCGGTTCTTGCGATTCGCCGCGTCATCGCGCAAAAATGTAATCGATTACATTTTTGCGCGAGCCCCTGTGTCCAGAACTTCGTCGAAGTCGTCTCCGGCCGCGCCGGCCACCGCGAGCGGGGCGGCTTCCGAGGTCGCCGGCGCGTCGCTGCGCGCGGCCGGCGACATCTCGATTGCGGGCGTCGCGCAGCAGGCGGGCGTCTCGGTCGCGACGGTCTCGCGCGTCTTGAACGGCCACGAGAACGTGCGGGCCGCGACGCGCGACAAGGTGCTCGCCGCGATCGACGCGAGCGGCTATCGCGTCAACGAACTCGCGCGCAATCTGCGCACGGCGGAAAGCCGCCTGCTGCTGACGATGGTCCCCGACTTCGGCAATCCGTTCTACGCCGAGATCGTGCGCGGCATCGACAGCGTCGCGCGTCAGCACGGCTACTTCATGCTGTTGTGCGACACCGGCGCGGACCCGGGCCGCGAGCGCAGCTATTTCGACATGCTGCGCCGCCGCCGCGCCGACGGCGCGATCTGCCTCGATCCGGACACGATCCAGCAGGCGCTCGGCGAGGCCTCGCAGGCGCTGCCGTGGGTCGCCTGCTGCGAGTTCGACCCGGCGGTGGGCGTGCCGTATGCCGGCATCGACAACTACCGCGCGGCCGGCGACGCGGTTCGGCATCTGCTCGCGCGCGGCCATCGGCGCATCGGGCTCATCAATTCCGACGTCGGCTATCTGTATGCGCGGCAGCGCCAGCAGGGCTATCTCGATGCGCTCGCCGAGGCCGGCATCGCGCCGGACCCGCGCTGGCGCATGAACCTGAACAGCCTCGACTACGAAGCGGGCGCCTCGGCCGCGGTCACGCTGATGCAGCAGCCCGCCGCGCCGAGCGCGATCTTCGCGGTGTCGGATACGCTCGCGATCGGCGTGATCCACGGTTTGCGCAGCGTCGGCAAGCGCGTGCCCGACGACGTCGCCGTGGTCGGCTTCGACGATATTTCGCTCGCCGCGCAGATCGATCCGCCGCTCACGACGATCGCGCAGCCGATGCGCGAACTCGGCGAAACGGCCGCGCGCCTGCTGCTGCAACGACTCGCGAATCCGCAGGCTAGCGTGCCGGGCGTGCTGCTGCCGCATCGCCTCGTGATTCGCGGGAGTGCCTGAGCCATGAGCCTCGCGATCCGCTTCGACGACATCCGCAAGGACTTCGGCCCCGTGCGCGTGCTGCACGGCGTGAGCTTCGAGCTGGCGCCGGGGCGCATCTACGGCTTGCTCGGCGAGAACGGCGCGGGCAAGTCGACGCTGATGAAAATCCTCGCCGGTTACGAAACGGCCACGTCGGGCAGCGTGCTGGTGGACGGTCACGCGCGGCGCTTTAGCGGTTCGCGCGACGCCGAGGCGCAAGGCATCGTGCTGATCCATCAGGAGTTCAATCTCGCCGAGCACCTGACGATCGCGCAGAACATGTACCTCGGCCACGAGAAGCGGCGCGGCTGGTTCGTCGACGATGCCGCGATGCGCGCCGACGCCGCGCGCTATCTCGCGCAGGTCGGGCTTGAGCGCGCGCCCGACACGAAGGTGCGCGAGCTGATCGTCGCGGAAAAGCAGATGGTCGAGATCGCGAAGGCGCTGTCGCGGCGCGCGCGTCTGCTCATCATGGACGAGCCGACCGCGACCTTGACGCCCGCCGAAACCGAACGGCTCTTCGCGCTGATGGCGAAGCTCAAGGCCGACGGCGTGACGATCGTCTACATCTCGCACAAGCTCGACGAAGTCGAGCGCATCACCGACGAGGTGATCGTGATGCGCGACGGCCGCTTCGTCGCGCGCGGCGAGACCGCGGGGCTTGCGCGTCAGCAGATGGCGAACCTGATGGTCGGGCGCGAGCTGTCCGATATGTTCCCCGACAAGGCGACCGCGCCCGCCGATGCGCCGGTTGCGTTGCGCGTGAACGGCCTCACGGTGCCCGACTGGGTCGAGGACCTGAGCTTCGAGGTGCGCGCCGGCGAAGTGCTCGGCTTCGCGGGGCTGGTCGGCGCAGGCCGCACCGAGGCGTTCGAGGCGCTCATCGGCTTGCGCAAACGCACGGGCGGCCGCCTCGACATCGCGGGCCGGCCCGTCGATCTGAAAAGCCCGCGCGAGGCGATGCGCCACGGCCTCACGTATCTGAGCGAGGACCGCAAGGGCAAAGGCCTGCACGTCGATCTGAACCTGCAGGACAACCTCACGCTGATGACGCTCGAACGCTACGCGCATCCGCTGCTCGACCTGAAGGCGGGCCGCGCGGCCTTGCAGAAAGCGGTCGGCGAATTCGGCATTCGCACGGGCGACCTGTCGAGCCGCGCGCGCATGCTCTCGGGCGGCAACCAGCAGAAGCTCGCGCTCGCGAAGTTTCTGCAACCGGCCCCGAGCGTGATCGTGCTCGACGAGCCGACGCGCGGCGTCGACGTCGGCGCGAAGCGTGACATCTACTTTCTGATTCATCGTCTCGCCGCGCAGGGTCGCGCGGTGATCGTCATTTCATCCGAACTGATCGAGCTGATCGGCTTGTGCCATCGCGTCGCCGTGATGCGCGCGGGACGCCTGCAAGCGACGCTCGCGCTCGACCATCTGACCGAAGAGGAGTTGATCGCCCATGCGACCGGCACCCACTGAAGCCGTGCCATCACGCAGCGCGCTGCGCGTCGCGCAGCGGCTCTATACGCTCGGGCCGCTCGTCGGGCTGATCGCGCTGTGCATCGTCGGCACGCTGCTCAATCGCGATTTCGCGACGCTCGACAACCTCGTGAACGTGCTCACGCGCACGTCGTTCATCGGCATCATCGCGGTCGGCATGACCTTTGTGATCATTTCGGGCGGCATCGATCTGTCGGTCGGCTCGATGGCCGCACTGATCGCGGGCAGCATGATCTGGCTCATGAACGCGCTGGCGGCGGGCGCAGCAGGCCATGCGTTGCCGCCGTTGCTGATCGTGACGATCGGCATCGTCGCGGCGCTCGTGCTCGGTGCGCTGTTTGGTTGCGCGCACGGCTTGCTGATTACAAAAGGGCGCATCGAGCCGTTCATCGTCACGCTCGGCACGCTCGGGATTTTTCGCGCGGTGCTGACGTGGCTCGCCGACGGCGGGGCGTTGACACTCAATGATTCGTTATCCGATCTGTATGGCCCGGTCTATTACGCGAGCCTGTTCGGCGTGCCGGTGCCGATCTGGGTGTTTCTCGTGGTCGCGGCAGGCGGCGCGCTGATCCTCAATCGCACCGCGTTCGGCCGCCATGTGCAGGCGATCGGCTCGAACGAACAGGTTGCGCGCTATGCGGCGATTCGCGTCGATACCGTGAAGATCGTCACGTATGTGCTGCTCGGGATGTGCGTGGGCGTGGCGACGGTGCTGTATGTGCCGCGCCTCGGCTCCGCGACGCCGACCACCGGCCTGTTGTGGGAGCTCGAAGCGATTGCTTCGGTGGTGGTCGGCGGCACCGCGCTCAAGGGCGGCGAGGGGCGCGTGATCGGCACCGTGATCGGCGCGATCCTGCTTTCGGTGATCGCGAACATCCTGAACCTGACCAGCATCATCAGCGTGTATCTGAATGCGGCGGTGCAGGGCGTCGTGATTATTTTCGTCGCGTTCGTGCAGCGTGGAAGGCGGTAGTGGGGCGCTGCCGGTTGAAAGCGCGGCGGGCAGGGGCCGTAGTGAAGCAGCCATGAGGCAGCAATGAAGCCCTAGCCAGGCAGCCGCCAAGCAACCGCAGTGCGGCCACGGTGATGAAGCAACGGCAGTGCGGACGCAGCGAAAAGCAGCAAAAGAAAGCAGCAAAAAAGCAGCAAACGCAACGACGGCAATCTGAACGCAGGTCCGAAAAACGGGGCGCCCCGAGCGCCTCAACATTGGAGACACACCATGAAGCAGGTCATTCGAGCGATCGGCGCCGGCATGCTGGCGTTGGGAATACTGGGCACGGCGGGCGCGGCGCGCGCCGACGACAAGGTCACGCTAGGCGTCGCGATTCCGACGGCCGATCACGGCTTCACGGGCGGCATCGTCTGGTGGGCCAACAAGGCGAAGGCCGATCTCGAGAAAGCGCATCCCGATCTGAAGGTGATCGTGAAGACCGCGGCCAACTCGCCCGAGCAGGCGAACCAGTTGCAGGACCTCGTGACCGTCAACAAGATCAACGCGCTAGTGATCTTTCCGTATGAATCGGCTTCGCTCACGCAACCGGTCGAGCAGGTCAAGAAGAAAGGCGTGTACGTGACCGTGGTCGATCGCGGCCTCACGAACACGAGCGCACAGGATGCCTATGTGGCCGGCGACAACACCGCGTTCGGCCGGATTCCCGCCGAGTATCTGGCGAAGTCGCTCGGCGGCAAGGGCAATATCGTTGCGCTGCGCGGCATTCCGACCACGCTCGACAACGAGCGCTGGACCGCGTTCACGAACGTGATCAAGAACTATCCGGACCTCAAGATTCTCGACGCGAAGTACGCGAACTGGAATCGCGACGATGCGTTCAAGGTGATGCAGGACTACCTGACGCGCTTCAAGCATATCGACGCCGTGTGGGCCGCCGACGACGACATGGCGGTCGGCGTCGTCAAGGCGATCGATCAGGCGAAGCGCAACGACATCAAGATCGTGTTCGGCGGCGCGGGCTCGAAAGGCATGGTGAAGAACGTGATGGATGGTGCGCCGATGATCCAGGCCGACGTGTCGTACTCGCCGAAATTCATCTACGACGCGATCAAGCTCACGGCCGAGGCGCGGTTAAAAGGCGAGAAGCTGCCGGCCACGACGATCATTCCGTCGGTGCTGATTACGAAGGAAAACGCGCAGCAGTTCTATTTCCCGGACTCGCCGTTTTAAGTTAGGCGGCGCTCGGGCGACGCTGCGAGCGGCACGTTGGGTGCCATCTTGCGTTCCACCCGGAGCATCGCGGCGCTGATCGTTTAACGCGCGCGGGAGCGTCCCGTTCATCCTGAAGGGAACGCGACCCGCGCGCGCCAGGTTCGAGGAACCGTACGATGAAAACCATCAAAGGTCCGGCGATCTTTCTCGCGCAGTTCATGGGCGACGAAGTGCCGTTCGACAATCTCGCGCATCTTGCGAACTGGGCCGCTGGTCTCGGCTTCAAGGGCGTGCAGGTGCCGTGCGATCCGCGCCTGATCGATCTCGAGAAAGCGGCCACGAGCGACGCGTATTGCGATGAGTTGCGCGAGACCGTCGATGACGTGGGCGTGGAGATTACCGAGCTGTCGACGCATCTGCAAGGACAACTGGTCGCCGTGCATCCCGCCTACGACGCGCTGTTCGACGGCTTTGCCGCGCCGCACGTGCGCGGCGATCCGGCCGCGCGCACGCAATGGGCGATCGCGCAGATGAAGCTCGCCGCGCAAGCATCGCGCCGCCTGGGATTGAGCACGCACGTGTCGTTTTCCGGCGCGCTCGCGTGGCCGTATCTGTATCCGTGGCCGCAGCGTCCGGCCGGTCTCGTCGAGGCCGCATTCGACGAACTCGCGCGCCGCTGGACGCCGATTCTCGATGCGTTCGATGCAGCCGGCGTCGACGTCTGCTACGAACTGCATCCGGGCGAGGACCTGCACGACGGCGTGAGCTTCGAGCGCTTTCTCGACGCGGTGAAGCAGCACGCGCGCGCGAACATTCTCTACGACCCGAGCCACTTCATGCTGCAACAGCTCGATTACCTTGCGTTCATCGACATCTATCACGAGCGCATCAAGGCGTTTCATGTGAAGGACGCCGAGTTCCGGCCGACCGGCAGGCAGGGCGTGTACGGCGGCTATAGCGGCTGGGTCGAGCGCGCGGGACGCTTCCGCTCTCTCGGCGATGGACAGATCGACTTCGGCGCGATCTTCTCGAAGATGGCGCAATACGATTTTCCGGGCTGGGCCGTGCTCGAATGGGAGTGCGCATTGAAGCATCCGCACGACGGCGCGCGAGAGGGCGCGGAGTTTATCCGGCGGCATATCATCCGCGTGGCCGAGCATGCGTTCGACGATTTCGCGGGCAGTGGCGTCGATGCCGTACGGTTGAAAAGCGTGCTTGGGATTTGATGGCCGTTTGTGCCGCGCGGGTTGCACGGTAGGGTTATTCGGAGATTGGCAGGCGCGGCGGCGGTCCGTGAGCGCGGTGATAGAGAGCGGGTGACAAGGAACGGGTGACAGCAGCGCGCAGTGACAGAGGGCCCGCGCGAAGGAAGGACAGAAGGCGCGGTGGCGCGCACCGTGCGTGGCCGCGTGCTACACCCACCTACGCACGCGTCGCGCCGTCCAAACACAAAGACAAAGGAAGGAGAGGAAATCCGATGCCACAAAAAAAGCTCAGGCTCGGCATGGTCGGCGGCGGGCAGGGCGCGTTCATCGGCGCGGTGCACCGGATCGCCGCGCGGCTCGACGATCGCTTCGAACTCGTTGCGGGCGTGTTGTCGTCCGATCCCGAGCGCGCGCGGACGAGCGCACTCGAAGCCGGCATCGCGCGCAGCTATGCGGACTGGCGCGAGATGGCGCGCGCCGAAGCCGCGCGCGATGACGGCATTGACGCGGTGGCGATCGTCACGCCGAATCATCTACATGCGCCAGTCGCGACGGCGTTTCTCGAAGCGGGCATCCACGTGATATGCGACAAGCCGCTCGCGGTGTCGCTCGCCGAAGGCGAGGCCCTCGCGCAACTCGCGCGCGCGAGGCAGCGGCTGTTCGCGCTCACGCATACGTATTCGGGCTATCCGCTCGTGCGCCATGCGCGCGAACTGGTCGAGCGCGGCGAGTTGGGCGAGATACGCGTCGTGCAGGTCGAATACGCGCAGGACTGGCTCGCCGAACCGATCGAGGCGACCGGCACGAACAGGCAGGCCGGCTGGCGCACGGACCCGGCGCTCGCGGGACCGGCGGGCTGTCTCGGCGACATCGGCACGCACGCGTATCACCTCGCCGTCTTCGTCACGAGGATGCTGCCGCGCGAACTTTCCGCCGAGCTGCATACCTTCGTGCCGGGTCGCCGTGTCGACGATCATGTGCAGGCGCTGCTGCGCTACGCGAACGGCGCGCGCGGCATGCTGTGGGCGAGCCAGGTGGCGAGCGGCGCGGAGAACGCGTTGCGGTTGCGTGTCTATGGCACGAAGGCGGGTCTTGCGTTCGATCAGGAGCAGCCTAACGAATTGTGGTTCACGCCGCTCGGCGGCACGGCCGAGCGACTGACGCGCGGGCGCGTGAACAGCGCGGTGGCCGCGCATGCGACGCGCGTGCCGCAGGGGCATCCGGAAGGGTATCTCGAAGCGTTTGCGCAGTTGTACAAGGACGCGGCCTTGCAGATCGACGCGTTGAACGAGGGCCGCGAGCCGCCGCCCGAAAGCCGGCTGCTGACGACGGTCGACGATGGCGTGGCCGGTTTGCGCTTTATCGAGGCCGTGCTCGCGAGCAGCGCGGCGGATGGGCAGTGGCAGGAGATCGCGGCGGGGTGAGTGGGGTGGTGGTTGGGGGCGAGTGGGGTGGGTTGGCTTGCCTTGCCTCGTCGCTGGCGATGGCGCTGGCATTGGGCCGCAAGGCCGCGATGTGGCGCGATGCTTTGTGATGTCGCGTGATGTCGCCAATGCGTTGCGCGGCGCCTGCGTGACACCGCTGCCGCGTTACTCGCCCTTGCTCTTTTTGATCTGCGCTTCGAACGCGACGTCGAGCTTGCTGGCCTTGCGCGGTTTCTGCGGACCGAACGCGTCGACGAATTTGACGAAGTCGTCGAGCGCGAGCGGCTCGGAGACCTTTTTATCGACGCCGCTCGCTTTATCGACCAGATAGAACAGGCCGCCAGACAGGCTGATCGCGGCAAAGCGGGGATTGCCGCTGCGCGTTTTCAGCCGCTCGACGGCATGGATGGCTCGGGTGGTGCGCATGATGGACTGCTGAGTGGGAAAAGACTGCTACTTTAACAATTTCGCGGACCTTCCGCGTTTGTGCGCGTTTGTGCGGATAGGGCGCTGGGTGGCTGCGTGAAGGTGACGATGTCAATCTAACGATTCCGAAGAGGTCTCAATTTCAAGCGAGTCAAACTCGACGATAAGCTCCGCCACGCATGTCGAGAAAAGTTGCGCGAGTTTGCCGGGTTGGTTATCGGTCCATCGTTCGGCTGTGGCTAACCTTCGTTGTGCTTTCTCGTAACGCTCTGTTCCCTCTTCCAGCATGTCGATTGCGTAAACGATGTTTTGAAGACCGAGATTCTCGACAATGCACCGACTCATTCCGACGAATGAAAGCGACGCACGCCGATTCTGCAAATACAGGCTCAGTGTGAGCGTTTCGCGCTCCGTCGACACATGGAGGGTGTCCATATACCAGTCGTGGAAGTGATTGAAGGCGTTCAGCTTGTCCATGCGTTGTCACCACGGAAGGATCGGTACAGGGTTGCCGAGGTCTCGGACCTTGCCGTCCCGGCATGGCGATGGTTCCATCGGGCAGCACGTCGCAGAGGCGGACGGGTGACCCCATCGTCATGGGCCATGACGCGCGGTGCGTGAGCGGCAGGTTATGTCTGTAACGGCTTGTCGATGGGCTCTTGCGTAACCGGGATGTACTGCCTGATGTCGGGTTGCCCGAGAGCAATCAGGTTGAGCATGGCGACGCCAAGCCGGCGAGCAAATTCATCATCGAGCCGGTAATCGAAACTGTCCAGAAGGATGGGCATTTCGAGTTGACCGGCAGTTACCGTGGCGATCCTGGTTTGATCGACGGCATGAACGATGAATCTTTGTTGATCTTCGGCGCAAGTCAATATCACTGAATATGGCGTGTGGCTGGCCATCAATATCCCCTGCATTGTTGGTAACGATCAAACGCATTCTGCTCGCACAGAACCTGGCCGCGAGCGTTGCCTATGGCACGGCGCAACGCGGGAACGATGATGGCATTTCTGAGCATTCCCCTTGGACGCTTACTCCCCGGTCCTGGTTGCTAAGCCATCGTTTTTCCAGTTGACGGGCTCTGCTGTCGTTATCTGCAAACGCTCACGCAATTCCGGGTGGACGCCAGCCTGTACGAGTATCGCCAGGCCGCCGAGCTTACGCGCGTCTTCGTCGGTGAGTGGGCGCATGCTGTGATCGGCTTCGTCGGGAGGAACTCGCATCCCGCCTGTGCGTGCCAGTGCGTTATCAATGACACCTTGCACGTCCCGCCGGAACACGTTGCATATCATGAGTTGCTGCGCGTCTTCGTCATAAAAAATGATGCTGGCGCGTGGTGGTTTTTTCATGTTAATAGCCTCTGCAAGTTTGATAGTTGACGAAAGCTCGCTGAGAGCAAAGGGCATAGGTTCGGTTGTCCCGGTACATGGCGCGAGCAAAAGAGCATTCTTCCATTTCGGTTTCGTATATCACGTGACACTCTTCTTCGTTGGCCTCACTGACGCCACGCGCAGCTAACTCCTGTAGATCGCCGAGCGAAGCATCCTCTTTGTATTCGAACGGCTGCGCATTGCCGAGTGGCGTCGATACCGGTACGGCGATGGTTCCATCGGGCAGTACGTCGCCGGGGCGGGAAAACCAGATCGCGAGGTCATCATCGGATGCTAGCCGTGGCAATCGCGGGCGCTCGAATGAACGAGCGGTACGCGCCAGGCGTTGCTCGGGCCGGAATAGTTGCGACGGCGAGAAGGTTTCATGCGATGGCCGGGGCGGCTGTTCGATACGCACACTGCGTCCACCCGAGGCATGCGGCTTCGCCGCGACGGCAATCACATCGCCGCGCTCGACGGCGGTCTGCAGCATCCGGGCGAGTTGAGCCGGTGCAGCACCGCTCACGTATGCGCAGCGGGCGCTTTGCGCATGAACGCGACGAGCCGTGCCAATTGGTGCGTGTCGTGCGTCAGTTTCCCTGAGCTTGCCGAAGTAATGAGCTGGCGGCCGGCACGTGCCTCATCGCTGAAAGTATTGCCGCGATATTCGTGCCGCGTATAAAGCGTGCAGCTTCGATGAGTTCCAACCTTGAATTCGATCGCCATCCGCCGTCCATACCCAAGTCAGATCAGCGGGCAAACCTATCATGGCGTCGAATCACGTATGACAAAAGAATGAATCCCTGAAACCACTGCGCACCCCGCAATACTGGCTGGCAGCCGCAGGAACACGCTATGCCGCGAGTGAGAGCATCTCGCAACATCGTGGACAACTGTCAACGAAAGCAGACCGAGATCAGCCCGCCGCGCTCGACCGGAAGGTTCGAATCGCCGACAATCGGCGGCATTGCCGACGACCGAGGCCCGAGACGCCCGAGGTCGCGGCGCACCATGGAGCGAAACCGGCGATGAACCTCGACCCTCTCAGCGACGACAAGATCATCGCTTCCTGGCAGCGCAACGCGTCGCCGTGGATGAATGCGGTGCGCGCGGGCGAAATCGAAAGCCGGCGCCTTGTCACCGATCAGGCCGTGCTCGATGCCGTACTGGCGTGCGAACCGGCCACCGTCCTCGATCTGGGCTGCGGCGAAGGCTGGCTCGCGCTTGCGCTGCAACGCCGCGGAATCGGCGTGACGGCGGTGGATGCGATCGCCGGACTGGTGCATGCCGCGACCGCCGCCGGCGTGCTCGACGGCAGAATCCTGTCGTACGAAGAGATCGCGGCGGGCCGGCTCGCCATGCGTGCCGACGTCGTGGTCTGCAATTTTTCGCTGCTCGGCAAGGAATCGGTCGACGGGCTGCTGCGCGCCGTGCCGATGCTGCTCGCTCCCGGCGCAAGCCTGATCGTGCAGACGCTGCATCCGCTCGTCGCATGCGGCGACTTGCCGTACGTCGACGGCTGGCGGCCGGGTTCGTGGGCGGGGTTCGGCGACGCATTCACCGACGCGCCGCCGTGGTATTTCCGGACCTTGCAGACGTGGCTCGAACTGATGGCGGCGAGCGGGCTGTTGCTGCGGGAGATGCGGGAGCCGGTGCATCCGCGCACCGGCAAGCCGGCCTCGGTGATTTTTCGCGCTCAGGTGCGGGAATAGCTGGCGAGTGCCGGGCGTAGGGTAGGGCGCGGCTGCAAGGCGCTCCCGCTTGCGAGCAAGCCCGGGCCGTTCGATGTCTTCACGTTTGACGATGGCGGGAAGCGCACCCAATAGCACCGAACAGTACCAGGCGGGGCGGCGGCATCCGGACAGACCATAGCCCCCATCAACCGCACACCCCTCAACACATAAGCCGCGCGGTCACTGGCTCAGATAAACGAACTTGCCGTCCCTGATGATGCCCATCACGCTCGCGCGCTGATCGAGCCCGACGTGGTCCTGCGGGCTCGTATTGACGACGCCGTTCGGCACCACGAGTTCATGCGCGTGTTCGAGTTCCTCGCGCAGCGCGACGCGAAACGCCGGCGTGCCCGGCTGCGCGGTCTTCAACGCGCGCGCGACCGCATCCTGCAAGCGCGGATACACACCGGCCGCATCGCCGGCGAACTGCGTCACGCTGCCCGGGCCGTACTTCGCCTCGTACGCGTCGACGAACGCGAGCGCCGCTTTCTTCGACGGATGATCGGCCGGCAGCGAGCGCGCGACCACGACCGGCTGCGTCGGGAACAGCGTGCCTTCCACGTCCTTGCCGCCGAGCTTGATGAATTCGGGCGTGGCGATGCCGTGCGTCTGATAGATCGGCCCCTTGTAGCCGCGCTCGATCAGCGTGCGCTGCGGCAGCACGGTCGGCGTGCCCGCGCCGGCGATCAGGATCGCGTCGGGCTTCGCGGCCATCAGCTTGAGAATCTGGCCGGTCACGCTCGCGTCGGTACGGTTGTAGCGCTCGGTCGCGACCAGTTGAATATGGCGCAGCGCCGCGAACTTGCTGAACTCGTTGAGCCAGCTTTCGCCGTAGGCATCGGCGAACCCGATGAAGCCGACTGTCTTCACGTTGTGGTTCGACATGTAGCGCGTCATCACGTCGGCCATCGCGCTGTCGGTCTGCGCCATCTTGTAGGCCCAGACCTTCTTGCCTTCCTGCGGCTCGACCACGCTGGCCGAGCCGATCAGCGTAATCATCGGCGTCTGGCTTTCGGCGACCGGATCGAGCGCGGCCATCGCGGCCGGCGTGATGTTCGGCCCGACGATCACGTCGACGTGGTCCTCGTTGATGAGCTTGCGGATGTTGCGCACGGCGACGCCGGGGTCGGAGGCGTCGTCGAGGAAGATGTAGTCGGCTTTCTGGCCGGCGATCGTCTGCGGCCACATCAGCATCGCGTCCTTGCTCGTGATGCCGATCACGGCGGCCGGCCCCGTGTTCGACAGGTCGATGCCGACCTTGAGGTCGGCGTGCGCGGCGCTCGCGGCGAGCAGCGCACCGGCGGCGGCGAGGCCGCGCAACATGTTTCGAAGCGTGTTGTTATGCAACGTCATGAGAAAGGTCTCCGTAGCGGAAAGCGGGATTCAAACGGAATCGGGAAGCGGGAATCAGATAGAAGCGGAAATTAGAAAGCGGGAACCGGAAAGCAGGGCGCAATCAGCGCGGTTCCCGCCGCCATCAAAGTTCGTAGGTTTCGTGCTCGCCCTTGAGCGCCTGCTCGATCAGCTTGCGGTTCAGGCTCGGCGACAGCAGTTCGACGAGCGTGTACACGTAGCTGCGCAGATACGCGCCCTGTTTCAGCGCGACGCGCGTCACGTTGCTGCCGAACAGATGGCCGACCGGCATCGCGCGCAGATGGCGGTCGCGCTCGGCGTTGAACGCGATGTCGGCCATGATGCCGACGCCGAGCCCGAGTTCGACGTAGGTCTTGATCACGTCGGCGTCGATCGCTTCGAGCACGATGTCGGGATGCAGCCCGCGCAGGCGGAACGCCTCGTTGATCTTCGAGCGGCCGGCGAACGCGTTGTCGTAGGTAATCAGCGGGTACTGGGTCAGATCGTCGAGCGAGAGCAGCTTGCGCTCGATCAGCGGATGGTCCGGCTGCATCACCGCGAGGTGGTGCCACTGGAAGCACGGCAGCGAGACCAGATCCTTGTAGTTGGAGATCGCCTCGGTCGCGATCGCGAGGTCGGCCTGGTCGTGCAGCACCATCTCGGCGACCTGGGTCGGGCTGCCTTGCAGAATCGAAAGGTGGACCTTCGGGAAGCGCCGCTTGAACTCGGCGATCGCGCCCGGCAGCGAGTAGCGCGCCTGGGTGTGGGTCGCGGCGATCGTCAGGTTGCCCTGGTCCTGCGCCGCGTAATCCTTGCCGACGCGCTTGAGGCTTTCCACTTCCTGGAGGATTTTTTCGATCGATTGCAATATGATGCGGCCCGGCTCGGTCAACGAGCGCACGCGTTTGCCGTGGCGCGTGAAGATTTCGACGCCGAGCTCGTCTTCGAGCTCGATGATCGCCTTCGAGACGCCCGGCTGGCTTGTGAACAGCGCCTTGGCGGCTTCGGTGAGGTTGAAGTTCTGCCGCACTGCCTCGCGGACGAAGCGGAATTGGTGCAGATTCATATATAACCCCTGCGCATATAAAAAGAATTTTTTAGTCGTTTGAAATATAAGGCGAGTTTATTACGATCTGTCCAACTTTTTCAATATGGATATCTGTATTTGTCATAAGCAAATAAGCGATGGGTCTAAACCCTTGCTTGCGGCAGCTGACAAACACCGGTATTCGAGCCGCGGCGGAAACCGGACCGCCGTGTGTCACGCAAAGTTTCGAAAAATTGGGGTCCCCGAATGTACCAATACGATCAGTACGACCAGACCATCGTCGATGAACGGGTCGCGCAATACGCCGATCAGGTTCGCCGCCGCTTGTCGGGCGAATTGAGCGAAGAGGAGTTCCGTCCGCTGCGCCTGCAGAACGGCCTGTACTACCAGCGCCACGCGTACATGCACCGTATCGCGATTCCGTACGGCAACCTGCGCAGCGACCAGATGCGCGTGCTCGCGCAGATCGCGCGCGAACACGACCGCGGCTACGGCCATTTCTCGACGCGCTCGAACATCCAGTACAACTGGATCAAGCTCGAGGAAACGCCGGAAATCCTGCGCAAGCTCGCCAGCGTGCAGATGCACGGCATCCAGACCTCGGGCAACTGCATTCGCAACATCACCGCCGATCAATTCGCCGGCGTCGCGCCCGACGAAGTGATCGACCCGCGTCCGTGGGCCGAAATCCTGCGTCAATGGTCGACGTTCCACCCCGAATTCGCGTGGCTGCCGCGCAAGTTCAAGATCGCCGTGTCGGGTTCGAAGGAAGACCGCGCGGCCGTGCAGATTCACGACATGGGCGTGTATCTGAAGAAGAACGAGCAGGGCGACGTGGTGGCCGATATTCTGGCCGGTGGCGGCCTGGGCCGTACGCCGATCGTCGGCGCGATCATCCGCCGCGACCTGCCGTGGCAGCATCTGCTGACCTACTGCGAAGCCGTGCTGCGCGTCTACAACCGCTACGGCCG
This sequence comes from Paraburkholderia sp. Cy-641, assembly GCF_011752945.1. Classification (NCBI taxonomy): domain Bacteria; kingdom Pseudomonadati; phylum Pseudomonadota; class Betaproteobacteria; order Burkholderiales; family Burkholderiaceae; genus Paraburkholderia; species Paraburkholderia sp. Cy-641. The sequence continues at coordinate 12,093 of NZ_VWWM01000005.1, read as the reverse complement.
CCGCGACAACATGTACAAGGCGCGCATCAAGATTCTCGTGAAGGCGCTCTCGCCGGAGAAATTCTCGGCGCAGGTCGAGGAAGAATGGCAGCACCTGAAGGACGGTCCGTCGACGCTGACGCAGGCCGAAGTGGATCGCGTGGCGCAATACTTCGTACCGCCCGCCTACGAGAAGCTGGCCGACACCGACGCATCGTTCGAGAAGCATCTGCTCGAAAACCGCGCGTTCGCGCGCTGGGTCGAGCGTAACGTGCGTCCGCACAAGGTGGCGGGCTACGCCTCGGTGACGCTGTCGCTGAAGCCGACCACGATCGCCCCGGGCGACGCGACCGACGCGCAGATGGAAGCGGTCGCCGATTGGGCCGACGAATACTCGTTCGGCAAGATTCGCGTGTCGCACGAACAGAACCTGATTCTCGCCGACGTCAAGAAGCGCGACCTGTTCGCGGTCTGGGAAAAGGCCAAGGCGCAAGGCTTCGCGACGCCGAACGTCGGTCTCTTGACCGACATCATCGCGTGCCCGGGCGGCGACTTCTGCTCGCTCGCGAATGCGAAGTCGATCCCGATCGCGCTCGCGATCCAGGAACGCTTCAGCGATCTCGACTACGTGTACGACCTCGGCGACGTGTCGCTGAACATCTCGGGCTGCATCAACGCGTGCGGGCATCACCACGTCGGCAACATCGGCATTCTGGGCGTCGACAAGGACGGCTCGGAGTGGTACCAGGTGACGCTCGGCGGCGAGCAGGGCACGGGCGCGACCGGCGCTCACCTTGGCCGCGTGATCGGCCCGTCGTTCTCGGCTGAGGAAATGCCGGACGTGATGACGAAGGTGATCGACACCTTCGTGGAAAACCGCCAGGAAGGCGAGCGTTTCATCGATACGTACAGCCGTATCGGCATCACCCCGTTCAAGGAGCGCGTGTATGCCGCGCGTCAACCGGCTCACGCGTAATCGCGAAAGGATACTGAACAGATGGCTTCTATCATCAAGAACCGCGCGATCGTCAACGACGACTGGACGGTCGTGCGCCCCGCGGAAGACGGCGCTTTGCCGGCGGCGAGCGAACTGCCGGCCGGCAAGGTGATCGTGCCGCTGGCGCTGTGGCAGGCCGGGCGCGACGCGCTCGTCGCCGCGCGCGGCATGGCGGAACTCGGCGTGTGGCTCGCGCCGGACAGCGAACCGGCGGATATCGTCGGCGATTTCGACAAGCTGGCATTGATCGCGGTGGACTTCCCGGTGTTCCGCGACGGCCGCGGCTACAGCATCGGCCGCCTGCTGCGCGAGCGCTATGGCTACAAGGGCGAGCTGCGTGCGATCGGCGACGTGCTGCGCGACCAGATTACGTTCATGTTCCGCTGTGGCTTCGACGCCTACGCGCTGCGCGCCGACAAGGACTTCGACGACGCGCTGAAGGCGTTCGACGAATTCAGCGTGCAGTACCAGGGCGCCGTCGATAACCCGTCGCCGCTGTTCCGCCGCCGCGCGGCACAGGCCGGCGCCGGCAAGGTGCCGGCATGAACACCGCCGCGCAAACGCTGGGCCCGGAGCTTGCCGCGAAAGTTGAGCGCCTCGACACGCTGCTCGATTCGATCGCCGCGCGTCACGCCAACGTGAAGCTCGCGAGCAGCCTCGCGGCCGAAGACATGCTGCTCACGCACGCGATCCTCTCGCGCGGCGTGAAGATCGGCATCTTCTCGCTGAACACGGGCCGTCTGCACGCGGAAACGCTCGGCATGCTCGAGCGCGTGAAAGAGCGCTACGGCTACGACATCGAGCAGTTTCATCCGCAGGTGGCCGCGGTCGAGCAGTACGCGAGCGAGCACGGCCTGAACGCGTTTTACGAAAGCGTCGAGCTGCGCAAGCGCTGCTGCGAGATCCGCAAGGTCGAGCCGCTCAATCGCGCGCTCGCCGACGTCAGCGCCTGGGTGACCGGGCAGCGCCGCGAGCAGTCGGTCACGCGGGCCGAGCTGCACGAGGAAGAGCACGACGGCGCGCGCGGCATCGCCAAGTTCAATCCGCTCGCGGACTGGAGCGAGGCCGAAGTGTGGGATTACCTGAAGGCGTTCGACGTGCCGGTCAATCCGCTGCACGCGCGCGGGTATCCGAGCATCGGCTGCGAGCCCTGTACGCGCGCGATCCGCCCCGGCGAGGACAGCCGGGCGGGGCGCTGGTGGTGGGAGTCGCGCGACACGAAGGAATGCGGCTTGCACATCACGGCGATTACGCCGATCGCGGTCGAGCCGAGCGAAAACGCATCGGCCTGATATCTCGCTACACTGGGAGCCTGGCTCCCGGTCCGAGCGCCGCATCAATCGAACTGAATACTTGTGCTCGGGCGGGCGACCGCTCGCCGGGCCAATCAACGAAGGACCCAACATGAGCACCACGCTCGATTCCACTGTGAACGCTCCGCTTATCAACACGGCGAACCGTATGGATCACCTCGATTGGCTCGAAGCCGAGTCGATCCACATCCTGCGCGAACTGGTCGCCGAATGCAGCAAGCCGGCGCTGCTGTTTTCGGGCGGCAAGGATTCCGTCGTGGTGCTCGCGCTCGCCCTGAAGGCCTTTGGCCTCGGTGCGAACCGCAAGACGCAGCTGCCGTTCCCGCTCGTGCATATCGACACGGGACACAACTACGACGAAGTGATCGACTTCCGCGATCGCCGCGCACAGGAAATCGGCGCCGAACTCGTGGTTGGCCACGTTGAAGATTCGATCAAGCGCGGCACCGTGCGTCTGCGCCGCGAAACGGATTCGCGCAACGCCGCGCAGGCGGTCACGCTGCTCGAAACGATCGAGCAATACGGCTATACCGCGATGATCGGCGGCGCGCGCCGCGACGAAGAAAAGGCCCGCGCGAAAGAGCGCATCTTCTCGTTCCGCGACGAATTCGGCCAGTGGGACCCGAAGGCGCAGCGCCCGGAACTGTGGAGCCTCTACAACGCGCGTCTGCACAACGGAGAACACCTGCGCGTGTTCCCGATCTCGAACTGGACCGAACTCGACGTGTGGCAGTACATCGCGCGCGAACAGCTCGAACTGCCGTCGATCTATTACGCGCACCAGCGCGAGATCGTGCGCCGCAACGGCCTGCTCGTGCCGGTCACGCCGCTCACGCCGATGCGCGAGGGCGAGACCAGCGAACAGACGCTCGTGCGCTTCCGTACCGTGGGCGACATCAGCTGCACGTGCCCGGTCGAAAGCGACGCGGACGATATCGAGAAGATCATCGCCGAGACGGCCGTGACCGAAATCACGGAGCGCGGCGCGACGCGGATGGACGATCAGGTGTCGGAAGCCGCGATGGAACAGCGCAAGAAGCAGGGTTATTTCTAAGCACACATGGGACCGGCGTAGCGCGCTAAAGCGCGAACTCCGGTCGACAGAGGGACAAGGAAAATCATGAGCAGTATTCATCAACCAGAAGACCTCGGCGTGCTGCGTTTCATCACCGCGGGCAGCGTCGACGACGGCAAGAGCACGCTGATCGGCCGCCTGCTGTACGACAGCAAGGCGGTCTTGAGCGACCAGCTTTCGGCGCTGTCGCGCGCGAAAAACAAGCGCACCGTGGGCGACGAAATCGATCTGTCGCTCCTGACCGACGGCCTCGAAGCCGAACGCGAGCAGGGCATCACGATCGACGTCGCGTACCGCTACTTCGCGACCGCCAAGCGCAAGTTCATCATCGCCGATACGCCGGGCCACGAGCAGTACACGCGCAACATGGTGACGGGTGCCTCGACCGCGCACGCGGCGATCATCCTCGTCGACGCGACGCGCGTCACGTTCGAGAACGGCGTTGCGCAACTGCTGCCGCAAACCAAGCGCCATAGCGCGATCGTCAAGCTGCTCGGCCTGCAGCACGCGATCGTCGCGATCAACAAGATGGACCTCGTCGACTACAGCGAAGCGCGCTTCAACGAGATTCGCGACGCCTACGTCGAACTCGCGCGCCACCTCGGTCTCGAAGACGTGCGCTTCGTGCCGGTGTCGGCGCTGAAGGGCGACAACATCGTCACGGCAAGCGAGCGCATGCCGTGGTACGCGGGCGAGCCGCTGCTCGACGTGCTCGAAGCGCTGCCGGTCGAAACCGCGAGCGGCGAGGCGCTGCGCTTCCCGGTGCAGTGGGTCGCGCGCCAGGACGGCAGCCAGGCCGACGATTTCCGCGGCTACATGGGCCGTATCGAATCGGGCGAAGTGAAGCTCGGCGACACGATCGTCGTGCTGCCGGCCAATCGCGAAGCGACCGTGGCCGAGATCATCGCGCCGGTGGTCGGCGGCACCGCGCAGGTGGATCGCGCGTTCGCGGGTCAAACGGTCACGATCCGTCTCGCGGAAGACGTCGACGTGTCGCGCGGCGATACCTTCGTGCTGCGCGCAGCGGCGCCGGAGCCGGCGAAGAAGCTCGAAGCGGACCTTTGCTGGTTCGACGACACGCCGCTCTCGACGCAGCGCAAGTATCTGCTCAAGCAAACCACCAACACGGTGTTCGCGAAGATCGGCGCGATCCAGGAAGTGCTCGACGTGCATACGCTGTCGCAAGCCATCGATCGCAAGGAACTCGCGATGAACGACATCGGCCGTGTCGCACTGACCTTGCAGAAGCCGCTCGTGTGCGACGCGTACGATTCGCATCAAGGCACGGGCGCGTTCGTGCTGATCGACGAAGCGACGAACCATACCGTCGCGGCTGGTATGATCCGGGCATTTTCGGCCTGAGCGAGACGCCTGAACGCGCGATATGCGCGATGACGCGGCAGGAGCGACGCAAAAGGGCTACGCGGGCGGTGCACGGCGCCGCCTGCCTACGCTGCAACGAACAGGTTGATGTCCATGGGTAAGGTTTATCTGATCGGCGCGGGACCCGGTGCCGCGGACCTGATTACGGTGCGCGGCGCGCGGCTGCTCGGCACCGCCGACGTGGTGCTGCACGACGCGCTCGTCGAGCCGGCGATGCTCGACTACGCACCCGCCAGCGCGAAGCGCATTGCGGTCGGCAAGCGCTGCGGACAGCTCTCGACGGCCCAGCAGTTCATCAACAAGCAGATCGTCGACGCGGCTTTGGAGCACGACGTGGTCGTGCGTCTGAAGGGCGGCGATCCGATGCTGTTCGGCCGCGCGGACGAGGAAATGCGCGCGCTCGAAGCGGCCGGCATCGAGTATGAAGTGGTGCCGGGCATTACCGCCGCGCTCGCGAGCGCGGCATCGCTGCAACGCTCGCTGACCTTGCGCGGCGTATCACGCAGCGTCGCGCTGGCGACGTTCAGCCGCGCGCCGGGCTCCGAGGAAATCCGCGAGCAGGTCAATGCCGATTCGCTCGTGTTCTACATGGGGCGCGACAGCGGCGTCGAGATCGCGCAGCAGTTGATCGATGCAGGCAAGCCGGCGACGACGCCGGTTGCGATCGTCGAAGCATGCAGCACGCCGCGCGAGCGCATGCTGACGCTGACTCTCGAGGAGTTGGCCGCCGGTGACGCGCAGCGCTGGGTCGATGCTTCGCAGCCGAGTCTGCTGATGATCGGCGAGGCGTTCGCGGAGCGGGAGCGGCAAACCGATGCGGGGCAGTCTGCTAAGGGTATTCGGGTCGCCGCCTGAGGTTTTCGGTCTTCGCTGCGAGGTTTTTCCGGTCGGCCGTCGCGTGATGCGTCGGCCGATTTCATTTTCTGGCCAGGTTCAGATCAGGCTCGCGTCATGGGCCCGAATCATGGCCCCGAGTCAGGCCCATCTACGCCAGCGCAGCGCACGCTGCCGGGCGAGCCTCAAATCTGTTGCAAACAGTACTGCGCGAGCGCATCCAGTACCGCTTCATCCTCGCCGACCGCGACCGCGCAGCGAATCTCGACGGCCGGATGAGCGGCGCGGCACCGGTCGATCAGCGCGGGCAGGTCCTGTCTGACGTGGCCGCCCTGGCCGAAGAACACCGGCACGACCGTGATCGCGTCGCACCCCTCGCCGACGAGTTGCGTCACCGCCGTCGGCAGATCGGGCTCCATCAATTCCAGAAACGCGAGCGTGACGGCCTGTGCGCCGCCCGTTGCGGCACGCGCCGCGCGCAGCTTGCCAGCGAGCCGTTCGAACGGCTCGCGCCAGCGCGCATCGCGCGCGCCGTGGCCAAACAGAATCAGTCCATGCATCGCCATCGCGTCGACTCCCGACGATGTCTCTCAGCGCACCGGCCGCACCGGCACTAGTGCCGGTCGACCCACTTCAGGCCGACGAGGCCGAGCACGAGGTACACGAGCCCCGGCGTCGCCGCCGTGAGCGGCGCGGGCCACGTATTGAGCGTGCCGATATGCGAGAACAGCGTGTTGAACAACTGGAAGCTCATGCCGAGCATGATGCCGCCGAACACCTTCACGCCGACCACGCCGGCGCGCGTATGCAGATACGCGAACGGCAGCGACAGCACGAGCATCACGAACACCGCGAACGGGTACAGAATCTTGCGCCACAGCGCGATTTCATAACGTTGCGTGTCCTGATGATTCTCGGTCAGATGCTGGATATAACGGAACAGATTGAACATCGACATGCGGTCGGGCGACACCAGCAGCACCGACAGAATCTGCGGCGTCAGCTCCGAGCGCAGCGAGTACTCGGGCAGCGAGACCTGGTTCGCGCGATAGACCGGATTGAGCGCATCGGCCGGCGTGCCCGGCGCGGGCGGCACGTCGATCAGCTGCGTGTCGGTCACGCCGGTCAGCAGCCAGTGGCCGGGCGGCTGATAGCGGCCGCTTTGCGCGATACGCACGTTCGAGAGCCGGAACTTCGAATCGAACTCGTAGATGCGCACGTTGCTGATCGTCGCGTCGGGCATCAGCTCGCCGACGTTGACGAAGCGCGTGACCTGCTCGCCGTCGGCGCGCTCGGTGAGCGTGTCCTTGACCCACACGCCCGACTGGAAGTTGCTCGACACCGAGGAGCCGAGCGCTTCGAGCCGCACGCGCTCGGAGAGCTGATCCGTGTACGGGCCGACCACTTCGCCGATCAGATAGGTGACGATCACGAGCGGAATGCCGATCTTCAGCAGCGAGCGCAGCGCCCGGTTGGTCGCGAGACCCGACACGCGGAAGATCGTGTATTCGGAATTCGCGGCCATCTGCGCGAACACGTAGATCGCGCTGATCAGCGCCGCGACCGGAATGATTTCGTAGAAGCGCGACGGCGTTTGCAGCGCGACGCGCAGCACCGCGTACTGGAATTTGTAGTTGCCGTGGCCGACCGAATTCAGTTCGTTGATCAGGTCGAAAAAGAAGAACAGACCCGAAAACGCAAACAGGATGAAGACGAACGTGAGATAGATCTGACGCGCGAAATACCGTTCATAGATGCGCATCGGTCAGGCTCCCTTCGAACGGCTGAACATCGCCCACGTGAAGAGCGGCCGGTTGCGCACGCGCAGCCAGAAGATGAACGCGACGATTGCCGCTACGATGACATGCAGGATCACGAGTCCCACGCCGAACGACATCTTGCCCTGCTCGATCCACGACTGCACCACGTTCAGCAGATTCGAGTACGTGAGATAGATCAGCACGGCCATCACGAGGTTGATCGTGCGGCTGCGCCGCGGGTTCTGGTGCGCGAGAGGGATCGCGAGCAGCATCAGGTTGATCGCGATCAGCGGCAGCCCCGCGCGCCATGCGAATTCGGCGAGGTTGTCGTTGCTCGGATTGCGCAGCAGCGTAAGCGTCGGCAAGCCGGTAGTGGTCGGCGTATTGACGACCGGCTGGCTCTGGATCTTCACGCCGTAGCGCTCGAACTCCATGATGCGGAAATCGGGGTGGCCCGGCTCGCCGTCGTAGCGGCGGCCGTTTTCGAGCACGACGAAGCGGTCGCCGTTCTTGTGCGTCTCGACGTGGCCGTTCTTCGACACCACCACGTTGACCTTGCCGCCTTCGGTGCTTGTCACGAACACGTTTTCGACATGACCCTGGTCGGGCGACATCTTCTCGATGAAGAACACGCGGTGCGTGGTCGGCGATTCGCGGAACTGGCCCGGCGCGAGCAGCGAGACTTCGTCGCGCTGCTGGAAGCGCGCGCGGATCAGCTTGCTCTGCTGGTTCGACCACGGCCAGCCGACGAACACGAAGAACATGATGAGAATGATGATCGGCGTGGCGAACAGGCCGATCGGCTTGATGAACTGCGTGAGGCTCACGCCCGAGGACAGCCACACGACCATCTCGGAGTCCTTGTACCAGCGCGTGAGCACGAACAGGATCGAGACGAACAGCGTGGCGACGAGCATGATGGCCAGATAGCCGATCACGGTGAGGCCGATCAGGACCAGCACGTCGCGCGGGTCGATCTCGCCCGACGCCGCGAAGCCGACGATGCGGATCATCATCGTCGTCAGCACGAGCGTGAGGAGAACCATGAACACGGCACCCGCCGTGTACGCGAGTTCGCGCTGAAGGGAGCGTTCGAAGATCATTAGTGATGACGAGAGGGGGCGCTCACGGCAACGCGCGGGTTCGTTCCGTCACGCCTCCGGTGCAGCCGCCGCGGGAAAAATAGCGGATAATTGCGGCTTTCATCCTAAGCCCAGATTTTATCCGAGGACAAGCGCGATGGACTTTAGCATAAAAGCCTGTGATTGGACCAAAGGCTCGTCAAACGGTTTCCTGACCGGGAAATCCGACTGCATCGTAATCGGCGTGTTCGAGTCGCAAACGCTCTCGGGCGCTGCGCTTGAGATCGATGAAGCCACGCGGGGCCTGCTGACGCGCATCATCAAGGCCGGCGACATGGACGGCAAGGCGGGCACGACGCTGTTTCTGCACGAAGTATCGGGCATCGGCGCCTCGCGTGTCCTGCTCGTCGGACTCGGCAAGCAGGACGCTTTCGGCCAGAAGGCCTACGGCGAAGCCGTGCGCGCCGCGTGGCGCGCACTGCTCGGCACGAAGATCGTGCAGGTAACGTTCACGCTCGCACAACTGCCGGTGCTCGAACGCACGTCCGACTGGTGCGTGCGCGCCGCGATCCTCGCGCTGCGCGAGCTGACCTACCGCTTCACGCAGATGAAGAGCAAGCCGGACAACACGCCGCGCGCGCTGAAACGCATTGTCTTCAGCGTCGCTACCGGCGACGAGAAGGCCACCAAGCTTGCCGCGAAGCAGGGCGCCGCGCTCGCCAACGGCATGGACCTCACGCGTGACCTCGGCAATCTGCCGAGCAACGTCTGCACGCCGACCTATCTCGCCAACACCGCGAAGAAGCTCGCGAAAGACTGGAAGCTGAAGGTCGAAGTGCTCGGCGAGAAGCAGTGCGAGGCGCTCAAGATGGGCTCGTTCCTGTCGGTCACGGCGGGCGCGGTCGAACCGGCACAGTTCATCGTGCTGCAGTACCAGGGCGGCGGCGCCAAGGCCGCGCCGGTGGTGCTGGTCGGCAAGGGCGTCACGTTCGACACGGGCGGCATCTCGCTGAAGCCGGGCGAGGGCATGGACGAGATGAAGTACGACATGTGCGGCGCGGGCTCGGTATTGGGCACGCTGCGCGCGGTCGCCGAGATGGGCCTGAAGATCAACGTGGTCGGCATTATCCCGGCCGTCGAGAACATGCCGTCGGGCACGGCCACCAAGCCGGGCGACATCGTCACGAGCATGAAGGGCCTCACGATCGAGGTGCTCAACACCGACGCCGAGGGCCGCCTGATCCTGTGCGACGCGCTCACCTACGCCGAGCGCTTCAAGCCGGCCGCCGTGATCGACATCGCCACGCTGACGGGCGCCTGCATCATCGCGCTCGGCCATCACAACAGCGGCCTGTTCTCGAAGGACGACGCGCTCGCGGGTGAACTGCTCGACGCCTCGCGCGAAGCCTCCGACCCGGCATGGCGCCTGCCGCTCGACGACGAGTATCAGGACCAGCTGAAGTCGAATTTCGCCGACGTCGCGAACATCGGCGGACGTCCGGCCGGCAGCGTGACGGCCGCGTGCTTCCTGTCGCGCTTCACCGACGCCTATCCGTGGGCGCATCTCGACATCGCGGGCACTGCGTGGAAGAGCGGCGCGGCGAAGGGCGCAACGGGCCGTCCGGTGCCGCTGCTCGCGCAGTTCCTGATCGACCGCGCCGCGCAATGACGCATTGCGGCAAGCGCGCGGCGGCCGCGCCGCGAGCAGGGCGGAGCGGCCGATGACGAGAATCGACTTTCACTCGAACGTCGGCGATTCGCTGCTGTACGCATGCCGGCTCGTGCGCAAGGCGTATCTGGCCGGCCAGCCGCTCGTGGTGCTGGCCGAGCCCGCGCGCCTGCGGGCCTTCGACGAAAAGCTCTGGACGTTCTCGCCGCTCGACTTCGTGCCGCACTGCATGGCGGGCACGCCGCTTGCGGCCCAGACGCCTGTCGTGCTGGCCGCGAATCTCGACGACGCGCCGCATCACCAGGTGCTGCTCAATCTCGGCGCGACGGTGCCTGCCCAGTTCGCGCGCTTCGAAAGATTGCTCGAAGTGGTCGGTAACGCACACGACGAACTCGTTGCCGGCCGCGAACGCTATCGTTTCTATCGCGATCGCGGCTATGCTTTGAACAACTACAAGCAAGGCAGCTAGGTTTCATTCCGTCCGCTTCGCGCGCATGGCGCGCGTCGCTTCCCGGGCGTTCAACGCGGAGAGTGCACGTGTCCGATCCCAACGACAATTCGATTCCGGTCCTGCACGAAATACTGATGCCGGGCCGCGCGCCGCGGCCGCACGAGGCGCCGGCCGTCCAGCCGGCGTCTGAATCCGCGGCGCCGGGCGTGTTCGACCGCGTCGAGCCGTTGCCGCCTGCCGAGGCCGGCGCGACCGTGCCGCCGGATCTCGGGCACGAAGCCGCCGCACAGTCTTCGCAACCCGATGCCGATCTGATCGCCGAGCGTCTGCGCGGACGCTTCGCGGGCTTTCTGTCGGGAGAGGGGCGCAGCGTGATCGAGGCGCGTTGCCGCGATGCGTTGCAGCAGCACGCGAGTCTGCTCGTCACTCAGATCACGCGCGAAGTCGCGCGGACGCTCGAAGCCGAAATGACCGGCTGGGTACGCGAGGCGGTGCAAGAGGAGCTGGCGCGGCGCTCGGGCCGCGCGTGAGGCTACGGCGTCACGTCTATTGCGATGGCGTGAGGCGATAGTGCGCCGTATTCAGATCAGGCGCCACGCATAGCGGGCATGTTTCGTTCATGGCGTCGAATGAGGTGCCGGCTTGAGCGGCGGCTCATCTTTGAGCGTCAGCACCCAGGTCGCGAGCGCGGCGGCCTGATCGGGCGTGAGCTGGGTGTTCGCGGGCATCGGCACGGGTCCCCATATGCCGGTGCTGCCGTCGAGAATCTTGTGCTTCAGATAGGTCGCCGCGTCGGCGCGTTCCGCATACTTTGCCGCGACGTCGCGCAGCGCCGGGCCCATGAAGGTGCGCGTGACCGAGTGACAGCTCATGCAGTTCTGCTGTTGGGCCAGCGCGAGGCCCGTCGCAGCTTCGGCATGCGCGGCCGGACTGGCGCTGCTCAATGTGACGGCGAGCGCAACAGCGGCTGCTACGGCTGCATACGACATTGATTTCATGGTGGTCTCCGCCGGTTCGGATGCCCGGCTTGTGGTGCACGCATTATAAGAGCAAGGGGCGCACGATTTTCCGTGCGCCCCTTGGCATTTTTTGCGCCGTGCGGCGGCGGGCCGGGCCTGTCGTGTGCGGCATGGCGAAGCGGGCGGTAGCGCGTGGCTTGGGCGTCGAATTACGCCCTTCATACGCACTTATACGTGCTCACGCGCGCGGCCGCTCAGCAACGCGCGGCCATCGTTACTCCGTCACCCCGTCACCGCACCGCGATTCGCCGGCTGTGCCAGCGCGAAATACTTCGCCATCACGCCGCGTGTGTAGCGCGGCTTCGGCGCCTGCCATGCGGCGCGGCGGCGCGCCAGTTCGGCGTCGTCGATGTTCAGTTGCAGCAGCAGCTGGTGCGCGTCGATCGTGATCGAATCGCCTTCCCGCACGAGCGCGATCGTGCCGCCGACGAACGCTTCTGGCGCAACGTGCCCGACTACCATGCCCCACGTGCCGCCCGAGAAGCGGCCGTCGGTGATGAGCCCGACCGATTCGCCGAGCCCCTTGCCGAT